>CAZKFO010000099.1:0-3419 GCA_964552145.1 uncultured bacterium
TATCATTTTTTTTCATTTTTTATCTCTTTATTGTGCTTTATTGTAGGAGGAACCAGATAAAATACCCCATCTGTATCAGGCGCATTATCAAGAGCCACATCTCTATCTATACTATCACCCGGAGTATCTTCACGCGAATCACTAAACTGATCTAGCACGTTTGACAGAGGTTCTACCCCCTCTGTATCTATATCTTTTATCTGGTCAAAAAGCTCTAAAATCTTATTGGTATCAATAATATAGCGGTCGATATCTTCTTCACTCAATTCTAGATTGGCTAAACTGGCTAATTTTAAGATATGATTGCGATCTATAGTCATAATTAATAAACTAATGAAATTTAAACTAATAATCTTAGATTTATAAATATATTTTACTACATTTTAAGTTAAATGAGCAGCATAAGTTCACTACTAGAAAAAAATAATGAGCATCACAGAATTCTAACAAGAGCTGGTGCTATTGCTGAGGAGCAAAGTCTTCCGTGCTATCTCGTTGGTGGATATGTTCGAGACACACTGCTTAATCTTCAGACCTCTGATATAGATTTAATGGTTGTTGGCGATGGGATTAGATTTGCTCACCTTCTATCAAAAGCACTTGATGTAAATAAGGTTGTTGAATTTAAAGATTTTGGTACTGCGATCATTCCCTATAACAATATTGAAATAGAAATAGCCTCAGCGAGAACAGAGGTGTATTCGGAAGAGAGTAGAAATCCGGAGGTCACTTTTACCTCATTTGAAAATGATATGTCCAGAAGAGATTTTACGGTTAATGCAATCGCGGCCTCAATCCTTCCAGAGTCTTACGGACAAATCCATGATCCATTTGGTGGCATTAAAGATCTGCAAAAAGGATTAATCATTACCCCTCTTGATCCAGATGCAACATTTAAAGATGATCCACTTCGAATGCTACGCGCAATCCGTTTTTCATCTCAGTTAAATTTTGATATAGCCGCGAATTTAATAGATAGCATATCAAGAAATAAAAGTAGAATTGAGATTATCTCATGGGAAAGAATAACCAATGAGATTATAAAAATACTAAAAACAAAAAAGCCTAGCATCGGTTTTTATCTGCTTCGAGATACGGGTATGCTAGATATAGTTCTCCCGGAGTTTTCAATTATGGGAGGAGTAGAAACAATTGACAATATGTCTCACAAAGATGTCTTTATACATACTCTGCAAGTTATTGATAATGCGGCAGAGCTTACAGATAAAATGGAGATTAGATTCTCTGCTCTTGTGCATGATATCGCAAAACCTCAGACAAAAAGATTCTTTAAGAATAAAGGCTGGACCTACCACGGACATGAAATTGTGGGAATACGGCTAATGAAAAAACTCGCAAAACGAATGAAGCTCTCTAATCAGCTCACTGATTACCTATGCATGATGATTAAGCTTCATCTAAGGCCTATATCACTTGCAAAAAGGGGAGTGACAGATAGCGCAGTTCGCAGGGTGATGGTTGAGGCTGGAGAGCATATTGATGATCTTATGATACTCTGCAGGTCAGATATCACCACTAAAAACCGTAAGAAGGTAAAAAAATATCTAAATAATTTTGAAAAGGTTGAGGAGCTGGTAAGTGATGTTAAGCTCAGAGATGAGATGAAAGCATTCCAATCTCCTGTAAAAGGAGATGTAATCATGAAAACAATGAAGCTTAAGCCTGGAAAAGCGGTAGGAGAGATAAAAACTGCAATTGAAAATGCTATCCTAGATGGTGAAATTGAGAATGATTACGATTCAGCCTACCAGTATATGCTAAGCCTCAATCAAAAGAAGTAAGCTACTTCTTCTTGCTCTTCCTTTTTGAAGATTCCCCAGAAAAATTTATCTCATACTTAGAAATCTTTTTTCCTTTATTGCTTTTTGATTCTACAAGCGGACTCTGAAGTGACCTAGAGAGCTTATAGAGCTTCACGGAACTAATTCGGTCAAATTGATCTACCACACCATCCTGATTTAGATCATCATATGGCTTTATAGGATTATTATTGCTTAGCAAGGTCTTCTTAAGCTGAGGTCTATACCGCTTATAATTTTTCTTGGCAACACGCCCAAGATACTTTCTCCAGAATTGAGAGTTATCCACTACCGAGAACGTCTCTCTATAGCTAAGCTTATCATAAACAGGCTTCTCTCCTGTTAACAAATCAATAACTGTACCATCTCTTAATGTCGCCTCCATTATTACCCAGGTTACACTCCTTGGAACGTTCGGTGAAAACATATTCCACTTCTGAATCATGCGTGTCTGCTTGCTTATTTTATTAAGATTATGATTAAGCTTGAAGGTCTTGTAGTCATTTGCCTTCATCCAATCTTTAAAGCCATCATTCTTGACCACAGCATAATTCAGCGATGCTAAAATCAATACCATTACAGCAACTGTTTTAAAAGATTCAACGACAACCAAGCAAAGTTTGTCTGATGGAGATCGCTGATATGAGACCGCCAGCGATTGCTCTCTAGGCTCTGTTGGAATATCGCAGGCAGCATAGCCTAAAAATTTACTGACAGAGGTCCTTTTTGCTGATATTAGGTCATATACAAAACCGGATAAATGAGATATCCCTGGAAACCGTAAAATCCAAGCTACCGTAAAGCCAAATGGGAGGGAAGAAATTATTTTTGAGAAGGCAATGTTTCGAGTCCAAATCTGATCGGATTCCTTATCCCATACAACAATACTTCTATCAGATAAATCTGATAGCTCTTGAGGCTTGTCTCCGCTCCAGTCCTTACCTGCCCAAGTTAGATTAGAAAATAGATCCAATCTTCTAAGAATTCTTGCAACCTGATGGCAGAATCCACAATCACTATCATAAAATACTATATATGATCCTGAGGAAACTCTTCGTAGTAGCCCCTTTAGTAAATCTATATCCTTGCTTGATAGTAAAAGCATAAGTGCTGAGATCATCACCCATGAGAACGTTCCTATGTAAAGCGATATCCCAATAACAATATGAAACCCAACCATCGTTATAAATGAGAATCTCCTTGTCCAAAGTACAAAGAATGGCATTAAAATCAAGAATGGAATAATTAACTCAAGGTAAATTGTCATATGAGTTAGAATTTTTGATAAGGATATCGGCATCAAAGAAAACTCCTTAATAAAATTACCTAAGGGAGTTAAGAAATGATCAAGCTGATAGAAGTAGTATAAGGATGTCCCCTGCTCCCAAGTTCCACCATCTTTATTAATGTAATTAAAGAAGTAGATAATAGATAGTTGAAGAAGACAGGCAAAGTATGATAAACCCCAGTAGTAATTGGGCTCATTTTTCACTCTAAGATTTTCATCATTTAATGAGCCAGGTGTCTGATCTTTAATTTTTAGGATAGTGCTAAGAAATAGAGCGACACGGAAGCGGCGGCCAAGCGGCGGGAAGGGGG
>CAZKFO010000099.1:3429-5722 GCA_964552145.1 uncultured bacterium
AAATCTTCTTCCAAGCGGCATAAATAAAGACCAAATGAGAAAGCTATTAAGAACCATATCACCACCATTCTCTAATATAATAAGCCTATTATGAATACTGATAACAACTATGGCTGTAATGATATGAGATAGCTTAGTTTTATATCCAATCATGAAGAAAAATGAAGCGATTAGTCCAATATAGAAAAATATTGTAACCTCATTTACCGTACCAAGAGAGGAGAGAAGCGTGAAAGCTTTTGCGCTATACTTACTACTCATTTCAGACATAAAGAAGTTCGGAGCAACACCGTAATTACTATAGAAAATTTCTATATATCTAACCCTGCGAAAGATATCTATAAAGCATACAAAACCCAGTAAAAATCTAAAAATTCCAAGAGTTCTCAGGTCAACTCTAAACCAATTTCTAGCAATGCTTTTAAGCATGTTCATACCTTAAGGCCTATCTCCTGAAGTCTCTCATCTAAATAGCTTTTTGCTGTATGCTTATCTGAAAGCTTAATATCTTCACCTGGGTGTACGAATAATGGCATCGATAGACGTGCTTTATGTATATCCTTTCCTTTTGGATTTACAACTCTATGAGGTGTAGATGGGAAATACCCGCCCGAACACTCCTGAAGCATATCGCCAATATTGATAATTAGATACCCTGGGTTTGACTTCACATTAATCCACTTCCCTTTTTTATCTTTAACCTGAAGGCCTGGCTGAGTCGCCGCCACCAATAATGTAATAAGATTTATATCCTCATGCTCTTGAGCTCTGATTGCGCCGTGTGTGTTATTATCCTTCAAGGGGGGGTAATTGATTATTCTGAGTAAATTTTCATCGCTATCTTCGAACATATCAGCTAGTGGAACAGAGAATTTCTTAGATATATGAGCAGGGCAACTATCATCAATCCAACTTAGAAGCTCCTCTCCAATCTGTAGTAAAAAATCATACAGAAGCTGTGTGCTATCTGCAATCTCTGATGGATATCTTCCCCATGGATAGATGTGGTAGAATTCTTTCAGGTCTTTCTTATCATACCCCTTTGCGTTTTCTGATTTAAATGGGAAGTATCCGTCCTGCTTTTCTTTATCAAAAAGATAATTATTCTTTGCTGAGGAGTCAAAAAACTTCTCCCAGTCAGAGTAAACTTCCTTAACTAGATTACTATCAATGGGATGATTTTTTAACACTGCAAATCCTGTATTCCTCAGTGAGGAGACAAACTGATTTGGCGCATCATCCTTTAAATAATCAACTGTTTTAATCTTAAATGCCATAGTCTATAATACTTTATCTATTATTATTATCATACATCTAAATAGAGAATGAAATCCCAAGGAGTATATGCAATGATATATTAGGTAAATCAAAACTTCCATCCACAATTGGAATTTTTGTTTTTGCCATTACCGCTTTTCCTTCAATATTATAATTGATTTTATCGCTTAATTTTTTATTGAAAAAAATAGAAAATTGGGATGAAATTCCACTCCAGTTATATCCATCAGTCCAGAATTTTGGAATTAACCCACCTCCCTGGATATAGTTAGTTTCATCCTCAATAATAATATCTGGGTGAGATACCACCGTTCCCAATCCAATTCGGTATCTAATATGATTATAAATGCTATTTGTTAGGTTAATCATAAGCAGATTATATCCATCTGTAACCTCAAATTTTTGGATTAAATCTACCGTTTCAGAAGACCCATTATTTGTTGATGTCTTATCTAGGTAGAGCTTGTGATGAATAAATTCAAATTCAAATTTCTTGCCTGCAATCTCTCTACCAAAACGAAGAGAGTAATACTGAGGAGAGCGAAGACCATTTGTTTTAAAAGATGCATTGAAATTAATATCCTCTTTCCCATCTCTATGAATACTCAAATCCTGATTCATATTAAAGGCATTTCCTAGAGAGACATCTATGTTCCCTCCATACAGAAAAAATACCGAAGAAAAAGCTATAATCGAATGATACAATCTTTCCATAAACATGATAAACAAAGTTAGCCATTTTTAAACTAATATTGTACTGTAAATAAAAAGGGCTCCAATTCGGAGCCCTTTTTATATCTAATTCAGCAATACTGAAAGATATTACTTCATCAGCATCACTTTCTGAACCGCAACAGCATTTGATGACTCAGCGCGTACAAAATACACACCGCTTGTCATATTTGATGCGTTCCAAGTTAGGTTATGCTCACCAGCACTCATATTACCGCTGTGAAGCATATCTACCTGCTGACCCATTACATTGTAAACACTGATGCTTACAAAACCATCCGCT
>CAZKFO010000100.1:0-5654 GCA_964552145.1 uncultured bacterium
TAGATGTCCTTGATATCGTATTTATTGTTAATTTTGCGATGGGAGAGTCAATTCCTTCATCTAGTGAATTTATAGCATCTGACCTTAATTTTGACGGTGAGATTGATATACTTGATGTAGTATTAATTGTAAACTTAATTCTTAATTAAATTATTAAAAGGATTTAAAGATGAAACTAAGACGTATTTTATTTACTTTAGGATTTTTCTGCTCTTTTCTGATATCAAGTTCAGTTGAAAATTTTTCTATTATCGAGAAAAAACAAACTAGAGTTTCCATCGCATTCTCTAATGAAGATATTACAGTTACTTCAAAAGATGGGTTTGATTATATAACTGAAAATAAAAATTCAACAATCGATGAAGGGTTCCCTTCGTTGCCAAGCTACTCTTTTAGCTATGGTGTTGATCCTAATAAAGAGTATAGCATTGAGCTGAATATTTTATCATCACACGTAATTAATGATATTAATATATATCCATACCAATCTCCTAAGTTAGAGAAGAAAACTAGCCTTATTGTTAATGACTCTTTTTATAATTCAAACTTGACATATCCTAACAGTAATATCTTCCATAATAGATCTGTGATAAGAGGAAATGAGATATTAACTGTGAATGTAATCCCATCTAGCTATATGCCTAGTGCTAATCAGTTAACTGTTTTCGATGAGATTGAGATTATTATAGAAGAAATTGGAGACCGTATTAACTCTTCTGAGCTTCAAAAAAAATCACGAATATTTGAGAAGATATATGAAGGTATGATTTTAGATACTTTTGATACCAGAGAAATTGATTTTCAAGACCCCTCAATTCTTTATATCATAGATAATAGTGTTGGTAATAATAATACAGCTTTTAATAGTTTGCTGGAATGGAGAAGAAGACAAGGCTATGAAGTTAATGTTGCTAACGAAGATCAAGTTGGTACTAGTGTAAACTCAGTAAAGAATTATATTTTGGATGCTTATAATAACTGGCAAAATCCTCCTGAGTTTATATGTCTTGTTGGTGATGCCAATGGTACATATAGTATTCCTACTTATGAGGTTGGTGAAGGTGGTGGTTGGTATGGTGCTCAGGCTGAAAGTGATTTACCTTATGTCTTGATAGATGGAGATGACACCTTGCCGGATATAACTATAGGTAGGATATCTGTAAGAGCGGATGATGAATTAACTACAGTTGCTAGTAAAATTGTAGGTTATGAAAAATTGTATGCTGGTACTGATTGGATAGATAATGTAGCTTTAGTGGGTGATCCATCTGATTCAGGAATCTCTACAACCATTACAAATGAATATATTGCGATGATTATGGAAAACTATGGAGTAGAGAATATAAATGAGCAATATTCAGGTAATTATGAAAGTTTTATGCGTAATCAGCTAAATAACGGTGTTTCATATCTAAATTACAGAGGATTTTATGGATTTAGTGGTTTTGATAGTAATACAGTTGATCAGCTAAGCAATGGATATAAATTACCATTTTTGACAACTTTAACTTGTGATACAGGATCGTTTGAATCTGAACAAAATTCTATATGTGAAACCCTAGTTAAGGCAGGTTCTGCATCTAATCCTAAGGGAGCTGTTGCTGTTGTTGCAACTGCACAACCTTACACCCATACGGCATTTAATAATATTGTTGCTATGGGAATGTATAGTGGAATATTTTTATATGGTGCACAAACAGCTGGTGAAGCTCTTGCATATGGGCAGCTAGCGATCCATCAGGCCTACCCTCAGAATCCTAATAATAACGTATATTATTTTTCTGCATGGAATAATCTTATGGGGGACCCCTCAACTTTACTTTGGACGGAGACACCTAAAAACTTAGTTGTTGATTACATGACTAACATATCTGCTAGTGATGATATTTTTGATGTTTATGTTATGGATGATGAAGGTAATCCAATTGAAGGTGTAAATGTTAATTTAACTAATGGCTCTGATCTTTACTTGAATGCAAAATCAGATATTTATGGTCACGCATATCTATCTTTAGAAGGATTATCTGGATCTACTTTTATTACAGTATCTTGTCAAGATTGCGCTCCATATGAGGGAGATTTTATTATTAACTCTACTTTAATGCCAGAAGTTATTAACTCATCTTTAAGTGTATTAGATTCTGATGGTTTACTTAGTCCTGGTGAAACTGTAGATATTAATTTTGATATTGATAATAATACCTCTTCAAATTTTAGTGGCCTTAATATTTCTATATACTCCTCAAATGAAGATGTAGAGTCAGAGAGTGTAATTATATCGTCAATGAACGCTTTTCAATCTCAGAACGTTACACTTGAGCTTACAATACCAACTAATATTCTTCCAGATACTGAACCTTTGTTCTATGTTAAAATATCAGGAGATGATGATTCATATCAGTTACTTAATCTTGATATTGCTTCTGGTTCGACATCATTAAATTCACTAAATGTTTCTGGTGCAGGAGAGACATCAAGTGTTCAAGTTAGATTAAATAATATCGGTGATTTAGATTTTACAAATATTTCAGGTGATATAATTTATACTGATAGTCAGCTCAGTTTTTCTACAATAGAACTAAACTGGTCTGGGGCTAATCAAAATTCTAATGCTATTTCTAATTATATAGATATCACCGTATCTGATTATGTTATAGATGGTAAAATTTTCAATATTCCTATTTTAATTACCTCTGAAAATACTTCGTATGAACAGATAGTTAACCTTCAGATAACAGCGGGGAATGCAACTACTTTTGCTCCATTGGGACAAGATTCATATGGTTATTACGCATATGATGATACTGATACTAGTTATGATTTAGCACCTATTTATGATTGGGTTGAGATTAGTGAAACTGGTACTTATTTAAGCCAAATTTATGATGGTGGTAATAATCAAGATAAATCTATAACAATTTCACTTCCGTTCACTTTTACATTCTATGGAATAGATTATGATGAAGTAACGATATGTAGTAATGGGTGGATATCATTTGGTAGAACTTCTATGGAATCATTTAGGAACTATCCTATTCCTGGTACTGGCGGACCATCACCGATGGTAGCTGGATTTTGGGATGACCTTGAAGCTGGTCAGACATACTATCAATATGACTCTGAGAATGATAGGTTTATCATTCAATGGGATGATCAAGAACTTTACTTTGATAATAGCTACTCAAATACCTTTCAAATAATCTTATATAATACAGATGCAGATGTTATTACCGGTGATGATGAAATTCTAATTCAGTATAAAGATTTTAATAATGAGAGTGAAGGTTATTACCCTGTTGGTAATTATAGCGGAGCAGTTGTCCATGGACAGTATGCATCGGTGGGTATTGAGGACCATACAGGCTTAGATGGTTTAGAATACACCTTTAATGATGATTATCCTACCGCAGCAGCTAGATTAGGCGATAACTCAGCTATATTCATTACAACTAGAGATAACTCATCATATCTAATAGGAGATGTAAATCAAGATTCTGATATAAATATCTTAGATGTTGTCTTAGCTGTAAATATTGTATTGAATATAGATGGAGCTTTAACAAATATTACAGCTTATCAAGAGTATGTTGCTGATGTAAATCAGGATAATTCGATTAATATTTTAGATATTGTCCTATTAATTGAGATAATTCTTGGGTTCTAGTTAATGTCAAAATTTAAAGAGCCAAATATTGTAATATCCAAGGTATATACAAAGAAAGGTGATAAAGGCTCAACTTTCCTCATTGGTGGAGAAAAAGTTTCTAAAAATGACATTAGAGTCGCTGCGTACGGTGAAGTAGATGAACTCAATGTATATGTAGGCCTCTGCGCTAGTCATATTAGTAGAGGTTCTATTTTTAAACAAAAAGACTATTGCTTAGAAAGACTTACATCTATTCAGAATGAATTATTTAACTTAGGAACAGCACTAGCAAGCGCAGGAACAGATTCTACTTCTGATTTACCTTCAATTACAAAAGATGATGTTAAGCTTCTTGAGAAAGATATAGATCAGATGAATTCAGAGTTAGAGACACTTAACTCATTTGTTCTTCCAGGAAAAGATCAGTTAGTTTTAAGTATTCATCTTGCTAGAGTAGTCTGCAGAAGGGCTGAAAAACATGCTGTGAGTGTTGCTAGTAAATATGATAATCTAAGTCTAACTATTGAATATCTTAATAGGCTCTCTGATTATTTCTTTGTACTAGGAAGATTTTTAGCTAAGAAAAATAATATAGATGAAGAACTTTGGAGTCCCAATAATATCTCAAGCAAGAAGTAATCTCTTTCTTCAGTTAGACCAAACACCGTATCCCTTTTTTCTTAGTACTTGTGTTAAGTATATTTCCAACTCTTCTGCATCTTTCCGTGTTGGTATAGGGTTATATTTATTGTAGAGTTTAGGAGCAAGGCTTACTCCAAACCTTTTAGCATAAGTATTAGATTTATAGCCTTCTTTATGCTGTTTAAACCTTAGCATAGGTGCTCTAGCTGATTGTCCAACATAAAAGCATTGGTTACCAAGTATAAATTGAGGGTTTTGTTTTCTAAATTTAGCTATCTTCCCAACTTTTTTATCAAGCTCAATAACATACAGGTAGTAGGCCATAGATAATTGTATAAATCAAGTATTACTAGATAAGTACTAGTAAATCAAATGTCTCCAATCTTCAATCTCAATATCATTTCTTCTAGAAGTACTCCACTGGAAATATCCTCTACTACTTTTGCTAGAAAGGAGTTGGCTTCTTATACCATTAGATTTTTCTTCAAAATCCTCTTCATTAACATCGCTTTTACTTGCAATTTCTAAAAATAAGTAAGATGAGCCAGTCTCAATTAGTTTTGAGGTTTGTCCTTCACTTAAGGAAATTAAAGCCCCTTCTAGCTCAGATGATTTACCTATTGAAGTAAATGTGGCAGATATAGTTCCAGTTTCTTCTTCTAAATATTTTGCATATTCATTTGATTCTGCTGCAGTTTTCCAATTAGAACTATTTGATACTAGCTCGCTTATTACTTCTTTAGCCTTCTCCTTCTTTAAATCTTTCCTTAAGGATCTTTCTATACTTTCCTTGACTTCAGGTAAAGGGATATAAGATTCATCTTCTTTAGATAATATGCGAAATACACATATTCCATTTTTCATTTCAATAGGCTCTGAAACTGTAGCAATTGCATTATCAAATGCAAATCGTATGACTTTTCTTGAGTTTCCTAGCGCAAAAGGAATTCCAGAATTTCCATTTAATAATTGATTTACTTGTAGTGTATCTTCTGGGGATTTAGAATATAGTTTATTAGCCTCATCGAAGCTAGAGTAATCACTTTCATCTGATAATAAATATGCTTGGCTCATTAAACTATCTTTTTCGATAGAATATGCAAGTGAGTCCTCATTCATTTCAGGATATGGAAAGAAAGTATAGTCAATAGACACCGTCTCTTCAGTTTTATATTTATCATCTTTTGATGCATTGTATTCCTCTTTAACTTCCTCATCAAATACTGCAACTATACTATCTGGTAAATCATTAGGATTTATATATATATAATTAAGAGTTACCTCTATATTTTTTTTGTAATATTCATCCATTATTTCTTTTTCAGTTACAGATGCAAGAGAATTATAAATGTTCCTTAATTTTCTA
>CAZKFO010000101.1:0-5649 GCA_964552145.1 uncultured bacterium
GATTTTAATGATTTTCTTTGGGATACATTACTTTCTGGATATACATATGATAATTATCAAAGTGAGTATGATGGTAGTGGTGGCACGGCGTCTGGAGGGGTATCTGCTATCAATAATGGAGTTAGTATTATAAATTATACTGGCCATGGTTCAATTTCTAGCTGGGGTAATGGAGCTCCTCTAAGTACTAGCCAAGTAAATTCACTAACTAATAATGATAAGCTTCCATTTGTTATTACAGTAGGTTGTAATGTAGGGGAGTTCCAAAGTACATCTGCTTGCTTTACTGAAACTTGGCAGAGAGCTACTAATAATGGAGAGCCTACTGGTTCTGTAGCTCATCTGGGTTCAACTATTTCTCAGTCTTGGGAACCTCCAATGCATGGACAATGGGCAATGAATGCTATTATAACAGAATCATATGATAATAATATATCTAGGTCACTTGGTGGTATCACAACAAATGGATGTATGCATATGAATGAAGCTCAAGGTTCATCAGGAATCAATGAGACTAATTATTGGACATTTTTTGGCGATCCATCTATAGTCATAAGAACTGATCAGCCTACAAATCTTAATTTAAATTATAATGAGATAATTCTAATTGGACAAACAGAGTTTGTTGTTGACATAGGTGTTGATGGCGTTCTTGCTGCTTTATCTAGAGATGGAGAGTTACTAGGCTCTGCATATTCAATAGGTGGAGTTGCAGTTATTGAGTTAGATGGAGCTACTGATTCTCCTGGGATATTAGACCTAGTGGTCACAGGATACAATAAATTCCCATATGAATCTAATGTTACAGTACTAACTCCTGATGGGGCTTTTGTTACTGTTAATAATGTTGAGGTAGATTATGGTGCAGATAATTCAATTACTCCAGGTGAAGTTGTAGAGGTTAATTTAACGTTAGAGAATTTAGGTAATGATAATTCTGGACTTATTGACTTGTATCTAACTATTAATGACCCACATGTTGACGTCATAGATGGAGCTACTTCATTTAACAGTCTTGGGGATGGTCAAACAGAGCAAGTGACATTCTCCTTTATTGTTTCAAATGATGCCCCTTATGCTCATTCATTTAATTTAGATTTAAGTATGCTAAGTGATGAAAATGATTGGAATACATCGCTAAACTTAACCTTGGAAGCATTAGTTGAATCATTCGAAAGTGGAAATTTCTCTGACCTTGAATGGAACTTATCTGGTAATGCTGATTGGAGTATTGATTCGGATGAGTATTATTCGGGTTCTTCTAGCGCTCGATCAGGGACTATTGGAGACAATACAGTTTCTACTCTTGAATTAACAATGGATATTGTTAATTCTGGAACTATCTCATTTCATAAAAGAATTTCATGTGAGGCTGCGGGCTCTTTTACTGGAAATTATTATGATTATTTAGCCTTTTATATAGATGGAGTAGAGAAAGGCAGGTGGGCAGGAGAGGTAGATTGGTCTCAGAACTCCTATCCTGTTTCTTCTGGAGAACACACATTTACATGGACTTTTTATAAGGATACAGACTCTTCTGATAATGTAGATTCAAATGAAGATGCAGTTTGGATTGACAATATTACATTCCCACCAGTAGCTTCTGATTCTAACTCTATGCTAGGTGATGTAAATGGTGATATGGTGATTAATGTATTGGATGTAATTCAAACAGTTAATATGGCACTTGGTTTACAAGCCCCTGATTATTCATCTGCTGATTTAAATCAAGATAATGAAATTAATATCTTAGATATAGTTCAGATTGTAGGTATTATTCTTGATGGAAGGTTTGTAGATGCTACGAAAGCAAGTATTTATAAAGACAATGATATTTTGAAGCTATCAAGTGATGGTTTTATTGGTGGGGTCCAGTTAACTATAAAACATGGTGATGATTTCTCTATTAATCTTACTGATGATGCTTTATATGCTGACTATATAACTGATAGTTACGAAACAAAAGTTATAATTGTTGCTCCAGAAACTAATGATCTTTTATCTGCTACGGGGGAATATGAAGTATTAGAATCGATTATAGCAAACTCAAATTCAGAGGTAGCTAGTATGACCCCAGAGATATTTTACTTAGAGAAGGCATATCCTAACCCATTTAATCCAAGTACTAATATGCGTGTATATATGCCCTTTGATAATTCCATTAATATAAAAGCTTATGATTTGATGGGTAGAGAAGTTGCACAAATCTATAATGGCTATATACAGACAGGACACTCTACATTTAATTGGGATGCTTCTAATTTATCTAGTGGTGTATATATTATTAAAGCAGTTTCTGGAAATTTCATAACATCTCAAAAGGTAATGTTGTTGAAATAAAAAATATTAAGTGTAATAACTATTTGAATAAGGGCGTTTTTTATTTAGAACGCCCTTTTTTTAGTTTTTGTAATTATGGAGAAGTTTGATGTCTTGGTTTCAAAAAGAAATAATAATTAGCTCTAAAGAAAGAGGATTCCATTTAATTACGGAGGATATTTGCAATCAAATAGCTGAAATTAAAGATTATCAAATTGGACTTATGCATTTATTTATCAAGCATACTTCAGCATCACTGGGAATCAATGAAAGTGCTGATTCTACAGTTCGATTAGATATGGAATCTCACTTCAATCAGATGGTTCCAGAAGATGCATCATATTATAAACATACCTTAGAAGGGCCTGATGATATGCCTGCTCATTTAAAGTCCATTTTAATTGGAAGTAATATCTCTATCCCAATTCATAAAGGTCAGTTAGATTTAGGGGTGTGGCAAGGTGTTTATATATGTGAACATAGGAATGATGGTGGTGATAGAAAAATTGTCGCTACAATAAATGGGGAAAAGTGAAAAATCTTTACGAATTGTTACAGATAATATTTTCCTGATATGTCCTTATCTATGTAATTTATGTCTGTTAATATTAATGAATAGGGAATTAGTATGCGTAAAATAATATTTTTATACATCTTATCAAGTTTCTTGCTATCTGCTCCTGTAGATGTTAATAAAGCATCTGAGGTGGCGAGATATTTTTACAGTTCAAGATCAATGAATGTAGAAATAGATTCAATTATTGAAGTCTCTGAAGATAGTAAAACTTTTATGTATGTTTATAAGCTTTCACCTATAGGTTTTATCATAGTTTCTGCTGATGATCTCGTAATGCCTATACTTGCTTATAGCTTTGAAAATAATTTCAATTATGATCAAATGCCAATTCAAGTTAGTTACTTGTTGGATCTTTATAAACAAAATATTAACGATCAGATAGCTGTAAATGCTATTGCTTCTGATTTTATAATTGAACAGTGGGAATTATATTCTAGTCCCTATATTCATCAAATAAATAGAAATGTATCACCTTTATTAACATGTAGATGGAACCAAGACTCTCCATGGAATGATATGTGTCCTTCAGATCAAGATGGTCCTGGTGCTAATGTTTATGCAGGCTGCGTGGCTATTTCTATGGCTCAAGTAATGTATTATTGGAGATATCCAGAAGTAGGTTTTGGAAGCCATGGCTATAATCCTGGTGGAGGATATGGCTACCAGTATGCAGATTATGGAAATACAACATATGATTATGACTCTATGGAAGATAATTTTGCAACTCAAGCTTCTCAACTTTTAATATATCATGCTGGAGTTGCAGTTAATATGGGGTATAGTCCTAATGGTTCAGGTGCATGGGTTTTAAGTGGTGCAAACTCTACCTATAGTGCCATGAAAAATTATTTTATTTATGATCACTCAATAGATGCAATAGAGTCAAATGATTATTCAACATCTCAGTATAGAACTATTTTGCAATCTGATTTAGATAATAATCAACCTATAATTTATAGAGGATGTAGTACTGATGGTTGTCATGCATGGAATATAGATGGGTATGATGATGACTATTTCCATAATAATTTTGGCTGGGGAGGCTCTAATAATGGATATTATTTACTTAGTGCCTTAAATGGATTTAACTGGGATCAGGGTGCTTTAGTTAATCTTGTTCCTGAGGAATTAGATGATCCTAATATTATGCTAACTAATGTAGAGTATTATGAGTCAGCTGGAGATTCTGATGATATTATTAATCCAGGAGAGACTGTTGATTATTATATAACCATAGAAAACTATATTCCATGGAGTAATGCAAGTTCTGTATCAATAGTTCTTGAATCATTAAGTGATGATGTAACAGTTTTAAATGAAAGTATTTATGTTGGAGATTTGAATGCTGGCGATGAATATCAGAGTATATCTCCTTTTGAACTAGAGATATCGGAAGATGCCTATTTAGGTAATCACTTAATGAAGGTTTATATTATATCAAATAATGGTGAATATATTTTTGATTTTGATGTAGATATAGAGGTTTCATTATTTCAGGCTGGTTTTCCATATGATACATTTGATCAAATTAAAACTAACCCATTAATTATTGATATTGATAATGACCTAGATAATGAAATTATTTTTTCAGATAATATGGGTTTTGTGCACGTTGTAAATCATGATGGGAGTTCATATAGCGATGTTTTTCCTTATGAGATAGGAAGTGATGTCTGGGGATCTATAGCTGCTGAGGATATTGATTTAGATGGTAATATAGAGTTTATTGTAACATCAAAATCAAAACATGTATATATATTTAGTCAGTTTGGATTAGAAAATACATATTTTGCAGACAGCTATTTACTGGGCACTCCAGCGATTGGACAGCTAGATTCTGATGCTTATTTTGAGATTGTAGTTGGTGGATTTAATTCTGGATTATCCAGTACAAATAAACTATATGCCATTAACCATGATGGAACAGATGTTAACGGATTTCCTGTAGTTGTAGGAGAAAAAATAAAATCAGGTGTTGGCCTATTTGATTTTGATGAAAATGGATATGATGATATTGTTTTTGGGACAGAATCTGATAACTTATATTTGATTATGGACTCTGGTTCAATCTCAACTGGCTTCCCATTAGATTTAGGTGATAAAGTTCAGGTTGAACCATCTATATTGATTAGTGGAAATGATAAAAGAATATTTGTAGGATCCAAAGAAGGTATTTTCTACTCTATTTCTGATGCAGGAGATATTGTTTTTTCAATTGAAACAGGTGGAGATATTTGCACTTCTGCCTCTTTTTTAAATGGGTCTAGTGGATTGATGATATTCTTTGCCTCTGAAGATGGGTATATTTATTCTATACGAGCAAATGGTCAATCTCATTCGGGTTGGCCTGTAGATGTTGGTGGCGATACAGTTGGCTCTATAACATTTGGAGATATAGATGGAGATGGAAGTAGTGAGATTATTGCAAGTGTTGATAGTCAAATAATGATTTTCAATCAAAATGGCTCTAATTTTATATACGATTCAATTATTCATGAGCTCCCATTGTCAAGTGCTCCAAGTATTGTAGACCTTAATCAGGATGGTAATATCGAGGTAATAGTAGGGACTGGTACAGATTTATCTAGCATAGATTTTAAATTTGATTCAGCAGAGATTCCAACCTGGACTATGCATAGAGGTGATGCCAGAAGAACAGGAGCATTTGTTGCTACAGATATATCACAGCTTGGTGATGTGAATATGGATAGCCAATTAGATGTCCTTGATATCGTAATTATTGTTAATTTTGC
>CAZKFO010000102.1:0-5593 GCA_964552145.1 uncultured bacterium
CAATAATATTTTCAATTGTGAACATAGATAAAGATTACTTGTTTTTTTCAGCTTCTTTTGCTGCGTCTTCTCTAGCTTCTTCAATTTCATCAACAATAAGTTTAAGAGATAGAACTTCTTTTAAATCCGTTCCAATCTTATCCAGATCATCTTTAATGGTTGAAACGTCCAAGAAGAGATCGTCAATTTTTCTGTTCGTTTGACGTTGAAAACTTTTAAATAAATCTTCTTGATTACTTATTTGCTTCTTTAAATCTTTCATACTACGAATCATATCTTCTTCAACTCGATTAATTTTATTGTTTACAATAAGAAACTGATCTCCTATAGAATCCATTTTTGCTTCATAAAGCTTATAATGTGCAGCTGTTTCCTCTTGCAAAGTCTGAACATGTTTAGATGTTCCAATCCATTTTTTTTCTAATCTGCTGTGCACTTCTAATGTAGAATTGACATCGCCAGATAATGAGGCATCACTTTGCTCTAAGTCTCCCATTCTAGTTATTCTAGCATCATCAATTACAAAAAAGTAAAATCCTATTGCTAAAGTAATTAAAAATAGAATAAACCATACTATTCTCTGCTGCATTATTTTTTTCCCTCTATATTAGTTGCTTCTTCTTGATCATCGCCATCCTTCATCTCATTATCTCTTCCATAGAGTTCTGATAATTTCTGTTCCCACTCTTTTTTTACTTTTTCTCTATGTTCAATTTCCTCTGGGGTTTTCTTTTTACTTAATTTAACAAGAAGAGATTGCCGCTTTTTTTCATTGATTTTTAGTTCATCAAATACAGACTCCATCTCAGTATTAAAATCTTTAATTGTAGAATCAATTCGTTTCAATAGTTCATCAAAAATGATATTTCCATAGGTGCTATCAACACCATTTATTAAATCAGACAATTTGTCGTTTAGATAACTACTTCTTCCTTCTGGTGTACTTAAATCTATAGCCAAAGTTCCCTCACATTTTTATTTAGTTGGTATCATCTTCACTAGAGTCATCTTTATTATCATGTAAAAGTGTAAACAAATCTGCTCTATTGTTTGTTATGTAATATACAAGGAAAGATAAAATAATTCCTTGCAAAATATATCCAAAGCCAATATTTAATCCAATTAATACACACCCAAAGAGTAATATTTTCTCATTAAGTTTCATGCTTTCTGATAGTCTAAAAGATAAGAATCCAATAAATACTAAAGCAGATGCTGATAATATGTAGGGAGTTGTTGAATCTATTGCGTAGGTAATGCTAAATAATGATGTTGAGAATATACCTGAACACAGTACCTTAAAATGATCCTTCTCAGATATGCTTTTTATAGATACCGATGGAATAATGTATGAGGCTGCGCCTCCTATAATAAGTTTTATAAGAAATGCAATCATTGCTAGCATTTACCTAACCATCCTTAATCTAGGTGATAATTCTACAGTATTTATAACAGAGCATATAGGCGTACCTAAAATATGATAATCTGGAACAAAGCCCCAAAATCTTGAGTCATAGCTATTATCTCGATTATCTCCAACCATAAAGTAGTAATCATGCTTTAAGTGGTATGTTTTTATCTCTTTTAGTGGTATACCATCAATTAAAATATTATTAAGCATCCAATCATTATTCTTACTATAAATACCATCTAAGATAACATTAAAGTCTTCCAATGGTCCTTTCCATGGATTTAAAATATTATTACTAGCATATTCTCTATATTTTGAAATAACATAGTTACGGATATCATCATTTTGCTTTTCTCTTACTTTTGCAGGATTCATAATTGCTTTAAGCAGAGTATACTTTAAGAAGCCTCTAGTTTTACCAATTTCAAGGGGATCAATATATGAAAAACTATACTTGCCAATAGAAACATCTGCCATGTCAAGAACAAGCAAACTAATCATAGGTTCCCAAGAGTCAACATCTTCAAAATTAATTTCCATCCCCTTGTATGGAACTTGAAAACTACTAATGTTATCTTCATTCTGATTTTTGAACTCTGGATAAAGATTAAAACTTTCCTTATCTTTATCCTTAATATAGCCTTTTAAAAATTGACCCTCCTCTGGAAAATCCATTAACTTACTATTTATAAAAACTCTTCCAGAATCAATAACAACCTCATCTGAAGGAGTTCCAATACATCGTTTTACATATTTCTGAAAAGGATCTCTAGGAAATTCAAATATAACAACGTCTCCAGTCTCAACCTCTTTAAATTTTGGGAGTCTCCACCAGGGGATATCAAATCCCATCCTTGTATATGGGATACCTAGCCAACCTGGAGTTTTCATGCCATAGATAACCTTATTCCCAAAAAGCATATCTCCAACAAGAATCGTTCTTTCCATAGAACCTGTAGGTACAACATAAATTTCAGCAATAGATGTTTTGACTGTAAAAGCAATGATAATAAGTATTACCAAAACTCTAAATTCTTCTCTATAGTTTCTTTTTACTTTCATTTCAACTAATACGCCTTTGTATTGGCTCCTCTTCTTGCATCTGAAGAGGAAAATTTGATATCTTGAGAGTTTACCTGAATAGAGTTAGCCTCTCCAATTGAATTTTTTTCTTTTACTTTATAACCTCTACGTTGTAACTCATCTAAAGTTTCTAAAGAAAAACCATTCTTTTCATAGAAAATAACATCTGGCAACCACTGATGATGAAAGCGAGGTGCCTGAGTTGCATCCTCAATGTTCATTCTAAAATCTATAATATTTACTATAATCTGAGCTATCGTAGTGATAATTGTTGACCCTCCTGGAGTCCCAAGAACCAAAAATAGATTCCCCTCTGGATTTTCGATAATGGTTGGGCTCATTGAGCTAAGCATTCTCTTTTTAGGCTCTATTGAATTTGCTTCGTTCCCAACAAGTCCATATGCATTTGGATGTCCTGGTTTTATTGAGAAGTCATCCATCTCGTTATTTAGTAAGAATCCAGCACCATCTACAACAATTCCATTTCCGTATTTACCATTCAAGGTAGTTGTTACGCTTACCGCATTACCCCATCTATCAACTACTGAATAGTGAGTTGTTTCTTCGCTTTCAACTCGATTTGACTCTAAGCCAGGCTTAATCTCAGAACTAGGGATAACACCCTCTAGATTATAGTTACTTATTCTTTTTTTTGCGTACTCATCTGATATAAGAGTTTGAATAGGAACTTTTACGAAATCTGTATCCCCCATATATTCAGCTCTATCAGAATAAGCTCGTTTCTCTGCTTCTACCATTGATTGAATATGATCGCTACTATGATACCCCATTAACTGAATGTCCATATGCTCAATCTGATTTAAAATTTCTGCCAAACATATACCTCCAGATGAAGGTGGCGGCATAGAATATACCTTGTGTCCTTTATAATCAAACTCGATTGGCTCTCTCTCTACAGGATTGTAATTCAGGAGGTCTGTTGCCGTAATAATTCCCTGAGTTCTCCTCATACATTTAGTTATGAGCTCAGCTGTCTTTCCCATGTAAAACTCATGATATCCAAGCTGAGAAATTCTATGTAAGGTTTTTGATAAATCAGACTGAACAAATAAATCATCCATCTCATATCGTTCTTTAGAAGCAAATATTTTTGCAGCCTCTGCATCTCTTAATAGGAAATCGTGTTTCTGATTAAGATACATCGCATCTCTATAGGTTAGCTTAAATCCATCCCTTGCTAGATTAATTGAAGGATATAGAAGAGAGCTCCAAGGCTTGGATCCGTATTTATAATGAGCATATCCAAGGCCTGCAACCGTCCCAGGAACCCCAGAAGCAAAAGCGGTAGACCAGCTTTTCCCTTTAATCACCTCTCCTGTTTCATCTAAGAACATATCACGGTAGGCAAACTCAGGTGCTACTTCTCTAAAATCAATTGTTGTCACCTCTCCATCCAGAAAGCGAATAACCATAAAACCCCCACCTCCCAAATTACCTGCATTAGGAAAGGCTACGCTTAATGCGAATCCAATTGCTACAGCAGCATCTATTGCATTCCCACCATTTTTGAGCACTTCAATACCAATATCTGTAGCATATTTACTAGATGTAGTAACAGCGCCATTCTTGCCTATTGCCGTTGGGAAATCTGCCCATACAAGAGATAGAGACAACATGATAGATATTACTCTTCTAATCATATTTTTTAAATATCACCTTTGGTTTATCCTTTGAAAACTGAACTGAAATTACAGATATATTTACTGAATGGGTAGTATCTTTTTTAGAAAGTAAATCTTTCAGAGAAGATATTGACTTATCCTTAATATTATGAGTATTGTCATTTAATACAAAATAGTTATAGTTATCATTAAAGAAAGAAATGATATGGCTATCCTTATAATTAACATCTAAAATATTATGTCCATCCTTTATAATTCTAGAGGCTGCAATTTGAATTGATAGCCTAGGCATATCATCTATATTTTTCAAAGAGGGCATACAATCTTCTACCGGCTTAAAGCTCTGACGATGAATCGGAGTTGAAAGCATAGTTTTAAGTGCGCCCATATGCTCTTTCGTTCCATAGCCCATATTCTTAGCTAATCCATATCCAGGAAAAACCTTATCATATTCTTTCATAATATTATCTCTTGTTACCTTAGCAATAATAGAGGCGGCAGCAATACTTTGAGATTTTGAGTCACCTTTAATAATACTTTCCTGCTTAATTAAGCAAATATTTTTAAGATTCCCATCAACAAGAAGGATATCCGGTGATACATCCAGATCCTCAATTGCTCTATTCATTGATAAAATTGTTGCGTTTAGAATGTTGATCTCATCAATCTTATTTTCGTGGACAATGCCAATTCCTACAGAAATAGCCTTATCCATAATAATATTATATAATTTCTCACGCTTCTTAGGGGAGAGCTTCTTGGAATCATTAATCTCAGGAATAAGTAAATCAACAGGAAGCACCACCGCAGATGAAACAACAGGACCACACAGGGGACCCCTTCCAACCTCATCTACACCTGCAACACAAGATAAACTTTGAGACCAATATTTTTTTTCAAAATGAAGAAAATCTAGATTTATTATTTTTGTATAACTCCTTTATTACATAGTATTTATAGGATTTAAATAATGTTATAGTTTATATAAAACAACTACTAGTAATTTACTATAAAATACTTATAAATTAAAAGTATTGTTGGGGGTGCTATTAAGCTGAGAATAAACCCTTTTAACCTGAACTAGATAATGCTAGCGGAGGAAAACACTATGAAATACCTTTATTTTTTATTTTTCACCACAACTCTTTTCCCATTAGATATGATTACCGTATCGGGGTCCGTACGAGACACAGATAACAACCTTGTTGAGGATGTTAATATCTACACGGATAGAGATGGAGTCTCTACCAATGAGATGGGCTCTTTTAGCCTGATGTGCTTTCCTGATGAAGTAGTGACAATTTCACATATATCCTATTCGGATATCACGCTTAAAGCGAGCGAGATTCCAAAGAACATTACCATAAAAACACGAAACATCAATACCGATGAGATTATTATCAAAGGTGGATCGTTTGAGCGTTCCCTGAAAGAGACAAATAATAGCCTGTTAGTG
>CAZKFO010000103.1:0-5411 GCA_964552145.1 uncultured bacterium
TGCAACCTTCTGATCCGTAGTCAGATGCTCTATCCAGTTGAGCCACGGGTGCATAACAAAGTCTAGTACCCTAGAATTATATCTCTTATATCTAGTATATCAAGAATATTAATAACAGCATTCTGATCTATATTTGCATCTACTAATTCACAATCAGAGTATGAAGAAGAATCTACTGATAAAATTATTTGCACAACCATTATTAAATCAAGAATATCAATAATAAGATCATCGTTAACATCTCCTAATAGATTATGACAGTCATCGCACATATCACCAAAACCATCTTCATCGCTATCTTCTTGATCTGGATTTGAAATATTAAGGCAATTATCAATGGAATTATTGATATCATCACCATCTAAATCAGCTTCACAGTTAACACCACAAGAGTTTAACATTTGATTAATTTTAGCATTTGCTAAACTGATGCTTACCGATGATGAAGACATATAAAAAACTTCCATGTTATGATCTATAAATACATGTCCAGGAAATTGACTAGAACTAAAAAACATATTATATATGTTGTAACCATTACCATCATCAATGATTAGATTGTCCTCAGATTCTCCAGCTTCGCCCCACTCTAAACAGGAATAGTCATCCTCTTGGTCAGTCCCAGAACCAATATCATCAAGACTTGTGAATGTTAAAACATTGTATTGAGCTTGATTCTCCCAGTAAGATTCTATCTGATCTACCGTACCGGTAGCTGAATAACAAGGCCCTCACCAACTTGCAGACATATCAATATACATAACATAATAGCTTCCATTGTTTATATCTCCATTGTAATCAGATAAACTCATAGAACCATCGGAATCTCCATTTGGCTCATGACCATTACATATAGATAGAGGTACTTGCTGATCAGAAATAGATATCTCATCACCTACAGAATAGGTTGCCATCAAACAGGCAAATAAGATTTTTCCTATTACTAGATGTATCAATAACTTCTTCATATAATCAATCCCTTAATATTTAGTATGGTAAATATATAAAATATTATTTAAGTGAATAAACACTAATAATAAATATAAAAAAAGGGGCTGAATAGCCCCTTTTTAATTATATCTATAAAAATACTCAGGCTACTTTAATAACATTACCTTTGTGCTAAGAGATCTATCATCAGAAAGCATTTTTATATAGTAGACACCAGAAGCCAGTGATGAGGCATTCCACGTATATGTATGATTACCCTTTATCTGATAGCCTTCAAAAATAGTATCTACTTCTTCACCAATCAGATTAAAAGCCTTAAGGCTTACATAGCTCTCTTTTGGTATAGAGAAAGAAACTTGCGTAGAAGGATTAAATGGGTTTGGATATGGGTCATATAGTTCATATCCATCTGGTCCCATTTCTTTAACTTCACCATTGTAATTTGTAGTTATGTAAAATTCATTCCCATGAGGAGATCCAATTATAACATTTAAATCATCTTGATCAATCATAGCTCCATCAGCTATTCTATACTCAACAATATGACTATCAAATGGTTCATTGAATACATTATAAGATATAACTTTCAGTGCATCATCATTATAGTTAGATAGAGTCTCTATATGACTGTTATCCTTCAGATACGTATCTAAATATTTATCACTATTTATTGTCATCTCAACACCAGCGATATCAGAATTGGACTCAATTCGTAGTAATAGATCAGATCCCTCACTAGACATCTGAATCACAGCGTAATTATCTGCATCTGCAGAAAAATCAGTTTCTCTTTCATCTAAAATAAGATTAATAAGTAGAATCACATCAATAATATTAATTACAGGATTCGAATCCATATTCGCATCTGCTAATTGACATTCAGTAAACTGATTTTCTAATGCTGTGCCACTTAGAATCATATTTACTACTGTTATTGCATCTAGAACATCATTTGATAAGTCATCATTGACGTCACCTAAAAGATTATGACAATCATCGCATTCATCGCCAAGACTGTCTCCATCTGAATCTAGTTGAGATGGATTGTATAAATCAGGACAATTATCATTGTCATCCTCTGTACCATCAGCATCACAATCAGAACATTGTAGGCAATTTGCATTTGGATCTTGTTCACAGGCATCAAGCATCTGATTGAATTTTAGACTCGTTTGAGATGGAGATACAAAATTACCTTTCCAGAAAACAGTCATATTATGATCAATAAATACATTACTTGGGAATCCACTATTAGATTGAAAATCACTCCAAAGACTATAGCCCGCATCTTCTGTTATAAGATTATCATCATATGGACCAGCATTTGCCCATGCAGTACAGCTATATGGCTGACCGGGGTCATCAAAATTTGTAAAATTTAGCACATTAAAATCTTCTTGCAGCTCCCACTCTTCTGAAATATCATCAGCATCACCGATGCTTGCATAGCAAGATCCTCACCAACTAGCAGCCATATCAATATGAATAACGTAATACTTCCCACCATTAAAGTCACCATTATAATCATAGAGTGACATTACACCATCATTCTCTTCATTAGGCTCATGTCCATTGCATATCGACAGAGATAATTGTTGATCAGAAATAGAGACCGTTTGGCCTACACTATATAAGGCAAAACTAAATGAAAACATTACCACTAATAACAGTTTATTCAACATAATAAACACTCCAATTTATATTTCTCATCATACAAAATAAAAATACCACTAGTGAAATATACTAAAATTTATTCAAGAATTATACTTATAATGTTGAATCAGAATGTAACAGCTAAAAAATACGAGTATAGCTAACTTTCAATCCTTCTGAGAACTCAGGTTGCTGAGCGCATATTCCATTTGCACAAACAAGCCCACCTCTCTGAGAGCCATAAAAAAGAGAGACCTTAGAGTCCCCGACTAAAATATTACTGAATCTATTTAAAAAGTTTGAATTCACCTCTTTTTCATCAAAATCAACTGTAAGATCTATACCACTCCAAACTTTATCCTTTTTAATATTAGATTTTTTATAATTATCCTTATTGTAAAATAGACTTATGGTCCATCCCTTTCTATTCTTATAAGATAAAGATAAATAGTTCTCAATATGCTCCTCAAGTTTTGAGCTACTGTTATCTGTAATGCCAGATTGTTTGACTTTATCTTTATTTAATTCTTTCTTCCTCCATTGATTCTCAAAATATAATAAGAAAGAATCACCATTACCGACATTCCATGCAAAGTAGGTTGGTATTGTAAATGCCCTCTCAGTTGTATAATTCCATTGATATCTAATTTGAGAGTTTAAATATTGATTTATGGAATCAAGCGCAGACTCTATATAATAATCTTTAATATTAGAAAAAGAATCAAAATCATTTAGTGAGTAATCAAGTCCTTCTTCTGATGCTGCCTGGTCATGAGCCAAAGAAATACATTCTTCTTCATCAATACCAGAACAGGATGATGAATAAGCCTCAAATAAAGTATCATAATCTTGTTCTATCTCATTCCAATAATCATCCTCAAAAATTTGAAGAGTTTCTAAGTTATATATATATCTATTCATTCCTGAAGATGAGCCTTGCCCCCACTCTGCTATATGATTAAAACTATCAAATCCCACGCTAAAATCAAGTCTATCATCTAATAAACTTCCACTAACCCCCATAAAGATTTGTCTATATGGTGAGTAAGAGAAGACTCCCTCATCTTTATCCATGAATAAAATAGACATAAAACTAGGTTTATCATTAATTTGATATGAGTTAGAGACTGTATTATACTCCCAATGATTATTGATTGACGGTAAAACTGTATTAGGACCCCAATTATGTAAACCATCCATATCACTGTCAGTAGATATCTCAACACTATTAAACTTCCCATCCATTCCATGAACTTTTCGCGCTGTAGAAAGATTAGCATTAAAAAAGATAATATCATTAATTGGATAATTAATATCAAATTGGTGTCCTATCTCATTTGTAAAATTCATATTGTGGGCAATCCTTGATACCAAAACAGATGATGCTTCTTTATATACAATCGGAGGAGATGATGTGGTTTGGATAAAATAGGGAGCATCATATCTTTTAAATTCATATGTGACACCCGCATCAAATAGGTCAAAATATAATGATGAGTAAAGAAAGTTTCCATTTACATCATCACCCATTTCTTTATATGGTTCTATTTTTGTATATTTATTAAGAGCATACTCTACATACATATCTACACCAAAAACATAACCCTGGAGTGATCCACCAAACATATTGGAACGAATAGAATATTTATCATATTCATCAGATAAGAAATCAACCTCATTATTATGAATATAATTACCAAGGATAGTGGATAGGCCACTATAATATTCAATAATATTCTGACCTCCTATAGTAGTTACGCTCTTATCAATCAACTGATTTTGGTTGCAAAACTGTAAATTCAAAAAGAAATCATTCACCAAACTTATCTCCGAACCAACAAACGATGTTTCGTTAGAAAATGATAGATCATTTAATTGATTATCTGGTCTTGTTCTGAATTCATAATCATCAGCACCAACAACCGAATAGAATCTTACTCGATCAGAAATATTATAAGAAATCTCTACGCCCATCAAACTATTATCAAAATCCGTACTGTAATCTTGATATGTATTAAATATTAGCCCCCTAGTATATAGAGAGTATATATTTCCAAGTTTAACATTTAATCTTTCACCAACATACTCTAAATAATAGGAATGTGAAAGACTATCCAATTTTGTTCTATTAACCCCAAATACTGGTGGATCACTATATTCAAGCAATGTATTGAAATAGAAATTTCCTTTGCTAATACTTACATTAAATAAATTTTCATTAATGAGATAGTCATCAGTAGACCTAGCATCTTCTGGGAATGGCGGAGTTAATGATTTCCCAGATGCAAAATTTGATTGTTGAGAAATTTGCACACTCAGCTGAGAAAAACATATGGTAGAAAAAAACCATAGAAATATGATTTTCTTAGTAAAGGTCATTCTATAGTTTCAACTACTCCCTTAATCGCTGACTCATCCTTGATAAGAGCTTTGCTAACTTTTTCCTCTATTTTTTTTAACTGTTTGTTGTAATCAATTAAATGAAGAATCTCTTTCTCTAATGCTATTTCATCACCTCTCTCGTAACCAAGATGCTTTGAAAAAATTGTTCCATCAGTATTGATTAAAACAGTAAAGGGACAGCTATTACTTCCAAGTTTTTTAAGAAGACCATTCTTACCATTTAAGTCAAAAAACATATTAAAGCTATATTTTTTCTTCTTCACAAAAGACTTAACCTTTCCCTTGCTTTTAGTGTCGGTGTTAATACTAATAACCTTAAAGCCAGTATCTTTATATTTCTCATTAAATTTGGATAAATGCTTCATTTCTGCGACGCACGGCCCACACCCTAGAAACCAGAAGCT
>CAZKFO010000104.1:0-5244 GCA_964552145.1 uncultured bacterium
AACATAATAGAGTGGAGTTGTTATATAGAATTTTTCCATATACTTATAATTCTTTTATTAAATTTGATTTAAATCTATCAATAGATTCACCTTCTAAACAATATCGAACATTAATTAGCATATTATATATTGATATAGATAAATTTATGTTTCTGTTTATATCTAGAGAACATTGATTTATTGCTCCAATTATTCTAATCCAATCTCCATTGGGAGATGTAGTTAAAATCTGATTGTATATGTCAGATAAGAAAGAGTAATGTATTTTTGTGCTTGACTTATTTAATGATAGTAGATATATATCTTTAGTAGCTACTACTAGATAGTTGAGGTAGGCATATATTTGTTTTTTATCCTTTGATTTTATTTTGTTAAAAAATGATAAGATGTCTTCAAAGCTATCTATATTTTTGCTGTAGAAAGTTTGTAAAACCACACTTATTTCATCTGCTGTCTGATTCTTGATAATATCTATAAAATTAGATATACTTCCATCAGCCATTTGTAGGGTTGCATCCTCTATGTTATAATCATGTTCTTTAGCATAATTTTTAAGATCTTCTTTGCTTAGGCTAGGGAAGAATATTTTTTGACATCTAGACTGAATGGTAGGAATAATCAAGTTCATTTTTGATGTAATTAAGATGAATAGCGTTTTATTGGGTGGTTCTTCTAAAATTTTCAATAGCGCATTAGCGGGCTCAGCTTTAGGGATACATAATTTTTCTGCATCAAAAATAATTACTACGCTCCAATTTTCATCGCTTTTAGATAGAAATAATCTCTTTTTAATTTCTCTAATTGAGTTAATAGAGATTGTATTTGCATTTTCAATTCTAATTTTATGGTAAGGATCCTTTGATTTTTTTTTATAATTATTCTTTAGCTCATCAATAACTTTGGGTTCGATATTATTGGATTTTGAATTATTTTTCTTTACGGGGAGGGGGTGTATAAAATGAATATCTTCATGTTGAAAAGATTTAATGCTAATGCATGACCTGCAATTTCCACAGGCATTTGAATTATTGATTGGTCTTTTGCAATTTAACAATCCTGCAAGTTCAATAGATAATGCCTCTTTCCCTATGCCCTCGTCACCAAATAAAATATATGCATTTGGAATTCTATTGTTTTTATATGCTTCAATAAAATTATTCCAGATATTCTTTCTTTTTACTTCATAATCAAAAATCATTTAATCCATTCCTCTGGATCTTCATTTAAAAGTATATAATTCCCCTCTTTATCCTTTCCTTTGCTTCCCCATAACATAAAGTTCAATATTCCATGTGAATTGTTTTCGACATTTTGCACTTTTCCCATTACCATTTCAGATTCTACATATTCTTGTTTTTTGACAAATATACTATTATCATTTAAGTTAGCGTATATAGTAGAAAAGCCATTCCCATGATCTATCCAAATGAAGCTTCCATAGTATGGATTGAACCCAATTTCCATTACTATCCCATCGTAAACTGATTTTACTTCAGCATCTTTCTTTGTTTTTATCTCTATACCAATATTTGTAGTTTTTACTCCATTTCTTTCAAATTCTCCAAATTTACTTATTATCGTCCCTGATACGGGCCATGATAATTTCCCTTTATTTTTAGAGAAGTAATTAATATCTATATTTTTTTCTTTTTCTTTCCTAATTCTCTCTAATTCTTTTTCTCTTTTTTTAGCAGAATCTTTATCTACATAAAGTTCCTCTAGCATTTTATTGATTTGAATTAGTAGTTCTTTCTTTTTTGTAGCATCTTTTTTAAGGTTAAATTTATCTGCTTCAATATGCTCTAATTTTATTTTATTTTGTTCTTTAGTAGTTATTAATTCGACTAAAGATTTCTTTTTATCCATTTGAATATTTTTTTTATTTATAATTTTTTCAGTAAAAGAAAGAATATCATTGTCAAGCTCTTGTATTGCTAAATTCATCTTCTTGTTATTTTCTTTTTGTTTAGAAGAAAGAATCTCAAGATATTTCATTTTATATAGCAAATCATTCCAATTATCAGAGCCAATAAGCACATCTAAATAGCTATTATTTTTATTTTTGTATAAGTATTTAATCATATTTGTAGCTTTTTGCTTAATTTGATTTAATTCCTTTTCTTTTTCTAATATTTCAAATTTTGATTTTGAAATTAGATCGCTAAGTTTATTTTCATCTCTTTTGAGTGTTTCTATCAACTCCTCTGCAAGATCTATCTTTTCCCCAATATTAGTTAACTTATCTGCGGTTGTCTTGCCCTCTAAATCCCTGGCCTTTATTTTTTCTGTCAAGTCTAAAATTTCCACCTCAAGGGTTTCCATCTTATCTTTTTCCTGATCAATTTTTTTCTGTATTTCATCCGAAGACTTTTCTGGAAATGCAGATGATATTAAGAGTAGATATAAAAGCTGAATTATTTTTCTATTCATTAATGTTATCTATTTCTTTTAAATAGATTGCTTTATTGTCAACATCATATTTTTTTAGCATCATGAGGGTATCATACATTTTTAGATTCTTTAGAATTAACGCTAATGATTTAGCATGAATTGATAGAAATAGAAATACATTACGGTCATTAGGAAAGAATTCTTTTAAATAATAGATATCATTTTCTATCTCTAGAGCCAGATCAGTTATTGTTTTTTGATTTTCTTTTGTAGGGGTTGCAATGTAATATTTAAGTTCGTAGAGATGATATCTAAACTTCCTTAAATAGGTGTTTTCACTAATTTTTTTCACCTTTTTCCATAAGCCATCCCATCCATTTGAATAATTCGAATCTCTACCTTCTAAAGAAATTTTTTCAGCGACATTGAAGAAACTGCTTCCTCCAAGTTCGGAGTACATATCTAATTCATTAGCTAGAAATATATATGCAAAATAATTAAGCAAAGATCCTAGGGGAGTGAATTCAGAACTGTAATTTATTGTTTCGCCTCTATTATAAGGGAATTGAGATGATTTTGAAAATAAATTAAGATCAAGACTATTTGATGTGAAAAACTGAGCCTTTATTTTTTGTGGTCCACTTTTACTTACACTCTCTATTATAATGTGAAGTTTTATTGGAATTTCTAAATCTAGATCATCTTGAGAGAAAATTGTACCTTCAAAGTAGCTTTTCACTTCTTTTTTAAAGTCATTTAATAGTAGATGATGGTTCTTTGAGACATTTCTTAAATCTAATGATATTTCTACATCAGAGAATTGACATATCCCAAAGGATAACATTACGCTTGCAATGATTGTTTTTATACTCATATAATAAATTTAACACACATAATTTAATATTGTTCTATTTTATAGGAATACTTATGGAAAAAATATTAATATATGGTATGAAATTCATAAAATATATTTTGTCTGTGGCTGTTTTTCTATTGGTTTGCTCTTGTGCTAATGATAATAAAACTACTTTTGAATTAGACCCATCAAAACCTGTAGAAGTTGGTATAGAATCTATCACCAATTCAGATGGTGACAACGTTAAGATTAATATATACATGATTAATCATAGTCCCGTTGCAGGAGTTCAGTTTGAGATAAATCCTAATACATTCTTTGAGGTTGATACTGTATTTGGCGGTCGTTGTGAGAGTCATGGATTCTCATTGCGTAGCAATAAGCAAGGCCGTGTATTAGGTTTCTCAATGAAAGGGGACTATATAGCTGCATCAAACAGTGGTGATAAGACTGACAATATTTTATTCTCTATTTTAGCAAAGAGCATAAGAACTCTTGATGTCCCATTAAAGATAGAACCGATTATTGCCAGTAGCGATGCCAAGAAGATGGATTTCATATCTATTCCCTTCGAGAAGTAATAGGAAAATAATCCAACATTAGCTATATTTTTATAGTGCGAGATGTATAAAAACAATTTGGAGGTACACTAGGATGTCTAGTTTTTTGCAATCTAGAAAATATTTAAGCAAAATATTTTACTTATTTTTATCTACGTTTTTATTTTCACAGGATGTTGTTCTTAGTTTAGATGGTGGCAATCTTAACTATGTAAGCAATTCAGATATCGCTGGATTTCAATTTAATCATAATGGCTGTGTAACCAGTGCGGCTGGAGGAGATGCTGAGGATGCTGGATTTGAAATTTCAGCTAGTGAAACGACTATCCTTGCTTTTTCATTTACGGGTTCAGTAATTCCAGCTGGAACAGGTACTTTAGTAGAGCTTGCTGGCGATGTAACAGAAGAGTGTTTATCAGATTTTGTATTCTCTGGCTCTGGTGGTGACGCCTTAGTTGTTATATGGGATGGCGATGTGGTAATCTTATCAGTTAATGATGTAGTAGTTGATGCATTAGGAACAACTTCAATCAATATTAGTCTTGATAATCAAAACAACGGAGTCTCTGGGTTTCAGATTTATTTAAATGACTCCCCTGATAGTTTTGGATCTTTTGTTGGTGTGACTGGTACAGATAGAACCGCTGGATTTGAGATTAGTGCTAATACGCAGAATAATGGTTCTTATGTAATTCTGGGTTTTTCACTGACTGGTGCATCTATTGCTCCTGGTTCTGGACCTATTGTAATGGTAGATTACCAGTCAGATCAAGCTTACTCTAGCATGATAGATATTGAAATAGATCTTAATTCAATTTTATCAGATTCTGAAGGAGTTGCCTTAGAATATATGCTAGATAATGGCTCAGTTGAGGTGATAGGTGAAGACCCACCTGATATCTTTCCACCTGACAATTTAGAAGCTGTGGGCGGATTAACGCGAGCAATTTTAACCTGGTCTCACATAGACCCATCTTCTGTTGCAAGTTATAATATATATAGAGATGGAGAGTTTATTGGAGATACTGGGTCTCAAACCTACACGGACGTCAATCTTCCTTTAGCTTTTGAAACCTATTGTTACACCGTTACGGCTATAAGTTTATCTGAATTAGAATCAGAAGATTCAAATGAATCATGTGCGGATGTCACATACCCATTAGTAGCTCCTTCAAATCTAATTACGACTGTAGTTGATGGGGAGATTGTGCTCGAATGGGATGCTGCAGATTCAGATGCAGTTTTGAGTTATAATATATATAGAGACAATGAACTTTTAATGAATACCATAGATTTATTCTACAGTGATACCACAATTACTCCAGATATTTCATATTGCTATAAAATTACAGCAGTATATGACGTAGGTGATGATCAGCTAGGAGAATCATTTCCAACGGCACCGAGCTGTGCTATATTTGAGCTTATACCGCCATC
>CAZKFO010000105.1:0-5194 GCA_964552145.1 uncultured bacterium
TCTTAATGACCTAATAGATGATTCTCTCCCACCATCTGGTCCTTTAACTCTAACCTCAATAGTAGTAAGACCTCTATCCATTGCTTCTTTGGCTACTTCTTCTGCAGCCTGAGATGCTGCAAAGGGAGTACTTTTCCTGGATCCTTTAAAGCCCAAAGAACCTGCACTCCTCCATCCTATAGCATTGCCATTTTTATCAGCCAAAGTAATTATTGTATTGTTAAATGTAGCTTTTATAAACGCAATTCCCTCTGCTGCTACTCTACTTTTCTTTTTATTTGCTCTCGCCAATTTTACTCTCCTTTATACTGCGCTCTTTTTACCTGCAACTGTTTTTTTCTTACCTTTTCTAGTTCTAGAATTATTCTTTGTATTTTGACCTCTAACGGGCAATCCTCTTTTATGTCTAAATCCCCGATAAGTACCAATATCCATTAATCTTTTAATATTTCTAGTTACTTGACCTCTTAGCTCACCCTCAACTGTAAACTTATCAGCTATTTCATTTCTAATAGCTATAATCTCTTGTTCTGATAATTTATTCACTCTTATATCAGGACTAACTGATGATCCATCTAAAATTTGCTTAGCTTTATGTGGACCAATTCCATAGATATACTGTAGAGCAAATTCTATTCTTTTATTCCTTGGTAAATCAACACCTGCAATCCTTGCCATATTATTTATCCTTGCTTTTGTTTATGTTTAGGATTAACATTACAAATAACCCTCAGAACTCCATGCCTCTTAATTATCTGACAATCCTTGCAAATCTTTTTTATTGATGCTCTAACTTTCATGATTAATCCTTATATCTATAAGTAATTCTTCCTCTTGTTAAATCATATGGCGACAATTCTAATTTAACTTTATCGTTTGGTAATATTTTTATATAATGCATCCTCATTTTACCTGATATATGAGCTAATATCTCATGACCATTATCTAACTTTACTCTAAACATTGCGTTAGGAAGAGTTTCTAATATAACTCCATCTACTTCTATGTTTGCTTCTTTAACCATAGTTACCTTGTTAAAATTTCTGGCCCATCCTTAGTAACAGCAATAGTATGCTCAAAATGTGCTGAAGGTTGACCATCTTTTGTACATACAGTCCAGTTATCAGACTTAGTATATATTGATTCTTCGCCAAAATTAATCATAGGTTCAATAGCAAAACACATACCCTCTGCAATCAATGCACCTGAACTTTTTAATCCATAATTAGGTATTTGAGGTTCTTCATGTAATTTCTGTCCAATACCATGTCCTACTAACTCTTTAACAACGCTATAATTATTTGATTCTGCATAGTTTTGGATTGCATAACCTATATCACCAATTCTATTTCCTGGAGTAGCCTGTTCAATCCCTTTCATCAAACACTCTCTAGTTACATTAATTAATTTCTGAACATCTTCACTAATCATACCAACTGGGAAAGTCTTAGCATGATCACCATAATAGCCATCACAAATTGCTCCAACATCTATACCAATAATATCACCTTCTACTAATTTTCTGTTTCCAGGAATACCATGTACTACTTCATCATTTATTGATACGCAAAGTGTCCCTGGGAATCCATATAAACCCTTAAAACCAGGAATAGCTCCTTTATCAATAATATAACTCTCAGCATATTTATCTAGTTCTAACGTTGTAACACCTTCAGAGATCATCGGTTCAATATCAAACAATAAGTCTCTTACAACTTTTGCAGCTTCTTTCATCTTATTAATTTCTATATCTGATTTAATATTAATCATCACCTAATATCTTCTTTTCGAACGGCCTTTAATTTTACCAGATTTTAAAAATCCATCATAATGACGTGTAATTAAATGAGATTCTATTTGCTGTAAAGTATCTAATGCGACACCAACTATGATTAGAAGACTAGTCCCGCCATAAAAACTAGCTAGAGAAAAATCCATCTCAAATAACATAACTAAAAATGTTGGAATTATAGCTACAAATGCTAAGAATATCGCTGCTGGTAATGTTACTTTAGTTAAAATATTATCTATGTAATCTGCTGTTGACTTACCAGGTCTTACACCAGGGATAAAGCCACCTTGCTTTTTCATATTATCTGCAACATCTACAGGATTAAATGCTATAGCAGTATAAAAATACGTAAAAACAATAATTAACAATGATAGGACCAAAGCATAAAACCAATGATCTGGACTAAATATACTTATTAGCCAATTTCCTACTGATCCAGAAAATAGCTGGCCTATTGTATTTGGAAGAAACATTAATGCTTGTGCAAATATAATTGGCATGACACCTGCTGTTAGCACTTTTAATGGTATATGAGTTGCTTGACCCCCATATACTTTTCTACCTACAACCCTTTTAGCATACTGAACTGGAATTTTTCTTACTGCCGTAGTAACTAAAACAACAAAAACAGTAATTGCTAGTATTAATAAAATGGATGTAATTGCACTTAAAGGATTGATTGTTCCCTGCATTATATATTGCAACTGTATATTAAAAACATGTGGAGCTTGCGACAATATTCCGACCATAATAATAAGAGAAATTCCATTACCTAGTCCATGGTCAGAGATTTTTTCTCCAAGCCACATAACAAATACAGTTCCAGTGACAAGCGTTACTATTGTAACAAAATAAAATATAGCATTAACGTTTGGTACAACTTTTCCTATCCCTAAACTCTCTTGATTAGCTAAAAATACAGCAACTCCAACTGCCTGTAGTAGTGCTATTATAACCGTGCCATATCTAGTTATTTGGATTATCTTTCTTCTCCCTTCTTCCCCTTCTTTATTTAATCTTTGGAAATAAGGGACAGCAGAACCTAATAGCTGTATTATTATAGATGCAGAGATATATGGCATAATACCTAATGCAAATATTGATGCTTGAGAGAAAAAACCACCTGCAAATAAATCATATAAACCCAATATCGTTCCATCAAAAGATTTCATCATTGCTGCTAGAGCAGACCTATCTATACCTGGAATAGGAACATGACCACCCAATCTATACACTAATAATAATGAGCAAGTAAATGCTAATTTCCTTCTTAGCTCTGGTACATGGAAAACATTAATAAAACTTTTTAGCATAATACCTCAGCTTTTCCCCCAGCTTTCTCAATTTTATCTTTTGCAGATGCACTAAAATATTCAACGTTCACATTAATTGAGCTATCAATCGCACCATCACCTAATACTTTTACAGGATATTTAATATGTTTAATCAAATTTTTCTCATATAATATTTCTTTATTAATATCCTTCAGATCTAGAGACTCTAAATCTGAAATATTGATAATTTGTATTTTACTCTTAGAGGGTAAGTGATTGAATTTTCCTTTACTCATTCCTCTTTTAGGTAATCGTCTTGCTAATGGAGTCTGACCACCTTCAAAATGAAGTTTTGCTTTTGTTCCTGATCTTGACTTGTATCCCTTATGGCCCTTTCCAGCAGTTCTACCTTGACCAGAAGCATTTCCTCTTCCAATTCTTTTTTTACTAGATAGAGAACCATCAGCTGGTTTTAAATTATTTAAGCTCATTACAATTCCTTTACATCAAGTAAAAACTCTATAGATTTTATCATACCTCTTATCTGAGGAGTACTATTTTTAACAACTACTTGATTCATTTTTCTTAGTCCTAGAGCATCAAGTGTCTTTTTAACATTCTGTTTATGACCTATTGAGCTTTTAATCTGCTTTATTTCTATTTTTGAAGACATTAATTACCTAAACCTTAATTAAATAATTGCTTTAAGTGAATCCCTCTGGTCCTTGCTACCATTAATGGATCTCTCAATGAAAGCAACCCTTTCTCTACAGCTTTAACTACATTTGTAGGATTTGATGAGCCTGTAACTTTAGATAATATATTAGTTACTCCTACTTGCTCTAAAACTGCTCTTACGGCTCCGCCAGCTATAATTCCTGTACCTGGAGATGCTGGTTTTAACAGTAATCGGACTGAACCATATTTTATATTCAATTCGTGAGGTATCGTCGAATTTATTATTGGAGCTTTAAAAATTTTCTTTTTAGCATTTTCCTTCGCCTTATTAACAGCAGAAGCCACATCAATAGCTTTACCAAAGCCTAATCCAACATGACCATTACCATCTCCTACTACTACCACAGCATTAAACCTCATAGATCTTCCACCGGTAGTAGCCTTTGAAATTCTTTTAATAGATACTACTATCTCTTCTTTCAGTTCTAATTCTGTTGGGCTAATAAAAACTCTCATGCAACTCCTTATATTCTATAGTGATATTCCATTTTCTCGAAGAGTATCTGCAACCAGTTTAACTCTACCATGATATCTATATCCATTTCTATCAAAAACTACTCTATCTATTTTATTTGTTTTTAACTTATTAGCTAAGTCTTCTGCTACAATTTTACTCATTTCCATCTTATTCTTACTTTTTGAAATTTCCTTAGATAAACTCTTATCTATACTCGAAGAAGAACATACTGTTTTATTTTGAAAGTCATCCATAAGTTGAACAAAAATGTTTTTATTTGATCTAAATATAATTATTCTTGGATGAGTTGATTTCTCTCTAATATTATAGGAAATTCTATTCTTCTTATTTTTCCATCTATCTCTTCTACTTAAAAATGCCATTTATGCTCCAACTGTTTTTCCAGCTTTTCTTCTAATATGTTCGTTAGAATACTTAATACCCTTACCCTTGTAGGGCTCTGGTTTTCGTAAATTTCTTATCTTTGCTGATACTTCCCCTACTTCTTGCTTATTTATTCCCTTTACAATAATTGTTGTGGGATTAGGAGTTTCAAATTGAATTAAATCAGGAGTTTGAAAATATATTGGATGTGAAAAGCCTAAGTTTAATACTAAAAAATCTTTTTGGCTAGCGTCAGCAGTATATCCCACTCCAACTAAATTTAGTTCTTTTGTATAGCCTTCAGTAACTCCAAGTATAATATTATATATTAATGTTCTAGTTAATCCATGTAGTTCACGACTTTTCTTGTCATCATTAGGCCTCTTGCATTCAATAATATTATCATTCATAGACACTTGAATCTTACCACTAATATTGTATGATAACTCACCTAAAGGCCCTTTCGCTGTAAAATTATTATCATTAATATTTACAGCGACACTCTCTGGAACTTCTATATTTTTTTTACCAACTTGAGACATATAACAA
>CAZKFO010000106.1:0-1689 GCA_964552145.1 uncultured bacterium
TAAGAAAGCAATAAAATAATTGTCATTATTCCCATTGCTTCAAAATAATCAATTTCTCTCCAATTTGTAATCCTTGGGATTAATCTATTCCAAAGTGCCTTAATTAATAAAACAATACCAAAGGACCCGACTATTAATGCAAGAATGTAGACATATTGAGCATAACTTCCGGCTAATCCTCCATCATCAAATGCTTTTTTTAATTCATCATTAGTATGAAAGAGTTCTTGCATTTTTTTTATTGAAGATAAGCAAGCCATAATAATAAATGTCACAATGATTAGAGGTTTTTTTACTTTACTTTTACTATTTTGCATAATATTCTTTCAACTTAATAAGTATTAAAGATATCTAGAGAGTATTCTATGGAAATGATGTACTCCTTTTTCATGAGCTGGAGAATAGCGTCCTCTATCATAGAAATTAGATTCTATCCCTTTCTGAACACTGTTGACAACCATTTGATCTTCCTTCTCTACTCTAATTAAATCTGCAACTTCCTTAGTGGTCTGCTTATCATTTAAGATTGGATATGATAAAAACCTAATTCTAGTTTTATTTATAGAGATAGGCTCTATTATATTTATAGATAAACCCCAATTATAAAAATTAAACATCATATTAGGGAATATCCAGTAGTAGTATCCATAAATTTCTTCACTTTTATAGCCTTCCGCATATTGTACACATCCATTTTTTAAAATAACTGTCTCATATGTATCATTACTAATTTCTTTTGATAAACCTTTGTGTACAAATGGGACATGAAATCCCTCCAAATAATTCTCACAGTAAATAGCCCAGTGTACATCAACTTCAAATTCATTAGATAAAGACTCAGAAAATAATAACTCTTTAAAAGGAAAAGTAACTAAACGAGATCGAATATCATTTAATACTGAATCAATATGTATGGAATCCTCTAATGAAATAAATATGAAATCCATCCAATCCTTTATATTAAACTTTATAAGATTATCTCTTTTAGATGGGAAATTTAATGCATCATCAAATCCTGGAGCACTTTTTATAGTTCCATCAAGATTAAATGTTCTACCATGATACCTACATGTTAATGACTTAGTATTTTTTGAATTATTACAAACCATATGCCCACGATGTGTACATACATTTGATAAACAGTACATTTGATTATTATCTTTTGTTAAAATAAAAGGTTCTGATATTAGATCAGGCATAAAAATACCTGACGATACTTTGTTCTTGATTTGATTCTTATGCGAAAGGAATTGCCAGGAATGTAAAAATATTTTTTTTTTAAATTTATCAAATATCATTTGATTTTTATAAAAATCGGAATGCAATGTTTTTGCTTTTCTGATATCTTTATCAATATAAAATTTATTTGTCATAACTAATCTAAATTAGATAATCGTTGACAGATTCGTAAGAAAAAAGATTCTAGCTCATACTCATCAATACCCATAATAGAATGACCTATAACTGTATTGTGATCAGAATGTGTTAAATCCATAACCTGCCAAACTCCTGATTCAATATTTTCATTGTTGAATTTTTTATTTGGAGCTTCTTTATTGTTGGAACTAATAGGAAATTTCATTGATATCGTATTCACAATTCCATCATTCATATTCCATGCTACTCCAAATCTTGAAGACTGTCCCATAATTAAAGCAGATGGCCATAATTTTAATGACATATTGCTAT
>CAZKFO010000106.1:1756-5193 GCA_964552145.1 uncultured bacterium
TATATAAATATCATTAAAAGACTTTGCTCCTAGAATGGAGACATCCCATGCTGAAAAATTTTTAGACTCTTTAATTGAAGATGCTGATAACCTTTTTAGATAATCAGATGTAGATTCATCTTTTTCTCTATGGATGCCCCATTGATCTAAATCAAAATCATAAAATTGTTCAATAGACGAATTATTTATTATGCCAAAAAAAGGGGTTATTTTTTGTAAAAATGATAAATTTTTAGATATAATATCTGCAAGTATAGTTCCATTGTGTGGAGTAGATATTGTTGTAATACTTTTAATCCATCCACTTGTCTTATGCTTCAATAAATCAGAATCCTCATTGGGGTTATTATATTCTAATATATACTCAAGCATACGCGCAGTTTGGCCACCCTGGCTATGGGCAATAATATGAACAGGATGATTCTCATCCCAAATCGGATAATATCCATCATATGATTTTCCATTCGGGCTCTGAATAATATTATATGTTTCTGAATGCTCAATTCCATAGTTAACTTGTCCACCTTTAATTTGATAGAAAGCTTCAATAGCCCGATCCCAATTAGATGAAATTGGTCCCATGGAAACTGTATATACTTCATATCCGTTAGATATTAGATACTCTTGAAGGTCAACTGTTCCACCCCAATAATTATATCCATTCATTTCATCTCTTCCCCAACCAATAAAACCATGCATAAGAATTATAGGAGTTGTTGTAGTTGCAACTAACGAGGATAGTAGTAACAAATAAGTTAACTTAAGATGATGCGCTATCATATTTAATTAACCCTTTATTCCATACATAATGAGAGAGAGATAGAAAAGATAATACAACAATGAATTGTAATAGAAGTAATGAAAAATCTGGCCCAAATAGTAATGTGCGAGCAGGCAAAGAAGAAACCATAGCCATGGGAAAAAAACTAAATAAAGCCTTTCTAAAAACACCAGAATAAATTGAATCTGGTCTTCTTGAATATTTAGTAAATTCACTTGCCAGCCAGCCACCTACAGAAAAATTCTTATACCAAAAGACTAGACAAGCAATTATAAATTCAAAACAATATAAAATTAGTATCCCAAGTAAGAAGGAGATAAAAAACATAAAGTAATTAAATAAACCAATATAAGATGGGTATATATATGTCATTCTAAGAAGTAATATTGATAAAATAAAAATTGATACTAAAGCATATGTAGATACATAACGAAAGGATATGAAAAATAAAGGATTTACTGGCTTTAATAATAACATATCTAAATCTCCTCTTACCACCATCCTATTTACTTGAAATGTATTAGACCCAAAAAAGAAAATAAATACAGTATCTGTTAAATATGTAATAATTAAAAATATAATTACCGCATCCTTTGAGAAGTCACCAAGCGCATTAATATAGGAGAAGATGACACTAAAAAAGAAAAATAAGGACCCATAATAAATAGAATCAATTAATAAATTACCTATGAAATTCATTTTAAACTCCATATCTCTTGATAGACTATTTCTAAAAAAAGCAAGCCATAATCTTATAGATCTAAGAGCCATATGCTTCATAGCTTTTTATCCCTTTATTATAAATTAATATTCCAACTACCCACATAGTAATACACCATCCCATAGAAATTATAAAATTTGTTAACCACATATCTACAGGCATTCTACCTGTTGCAATGCTAACTGGGAAATCAACAAGATATATAAAAGGAGTTATTTCCATGAATTTTATAATTGCTTCTGGGAATAAACGAATTGGGATGTACTGACCAGATAGTACTAACATGGTAAGGTTATAGGCAACCACAATAGATCGAACCTCTCCAAACCAGAAAGCAAAACAAATCATAATATAGTATATAGAGTAGGACAGAAAAATAGAGACTAGCAAGGCAAGTATAAAACCTAATATATTTATTAACTCTGGGAAAATCATACCTGGGAATATAACGATTAATCCAATTAATAATGATGAGTAAACAGTATAGTATAGTGAATTAACTCCGATGAACATCATAAAATGATACCAAAAATAAGATATGGGTCTAATGAGAAATTTATTTATATCTCCAGTACGAATTCCTTCAATCATCTCACCGGATGTATGCCAAGATGATTTAAGTTGACCAACCATTATTGATAAAAAAATGAATACCATGAGTTCTTCAAAACTAAATCCATTGACATGCTTTAAATTTTGAGATTTAAAGATTAGGGACCAAATCTGATATTCGATAAATAAACCTGAAATTATTGCTATCACCCCTACAACAGCATTAGCCCTATACTCTAAAGCTTGAATCCAATTTGTTCTTAATACTGCCAGATATTTTTGTGCAGACCAAAACATTTACAAAAACTTTTTAGGATTCTCAAAAAAACTACGCATAGTCTCTTCAACAGGTAAATCTTCAAAGCTTAAACTATTAGGAGAAAATTCATTTAACAACTTTGCTAATAAATCCTTTAAAAGAGATTCCGGTAACTCTGCAGTTAATAGATTATCATCCATAGTGAAATCATAACTAGATTTAAGATTAGTTAAAAAATCTTTCTCTGGTATAGAACTAAACTCAAATAAAAGTCTTCGTTTTGGATTTACAGATTTAATTAATTGATTAAACTGACCATCATAAACCTGATGACCTTTATGTAATACAAAAACCCTATCACATGTTTCATTAATATCTTTAATGTAATGACTTGTAATTATAATGGTCGCATTATATTTCTTATTATAATACTTAATAAAATCTCTTATTTTATTTTGAGATATAATATCAAGTCCTAAAGTTGGCTCATCTAAAAGCACAATAGATGGACGATGCAATAAAGCAGCTATAATTTCCATTTTCATGCGCTCTCCCAATGAAAGTCTCCTAACCTGAAGATTGATCTTATTTTTTACATCCAGTAAATCAACTAATTCATTTAGAGTCTCATGGTAATCTGAATCATTAATTTCATATATATGTTTATTAAGCAAAAAAGATTCTGAAGCTGGAATATCCCACCATAATTGATTTTTTTGTCCCATCACAACAGAGACTCGCTTTAAAAATTTATGATCTCTTTGCCATGGTACGTACCCATCAATACTAAGATTACCAGTTGTCGGATGTAATAACCCTACCATTAATTTAATTAAGGTAGTTTTTCCTGCTCCGTTTTCTCCAAGCACTCCTAGTATTTCACCTTTATTTACTTTAAGACTTACATCATTTAAAGCAACGAAGTTATTATACTTTCTATTTAAAAATGACTTTAGAGCACCCTTTAAACCTGCTTCTCGTTGAAAAATCTTGAATGATTTAGTTAAATTTGAGATTTGTATAAACATAATAAATATAATTTACAGAAAACTAACTATTATATTAGATATGATTATATAATAAAAAAGGGCAGTACAAAGACTGCCCTTCTCTATATAATAAAA
>CAZKFO010000107.1:0-4971 GCA_964552145.1 uncultured bacterium
ACTATTATAACTTCACTGACAACATTAATTGTAGTTATAATACTATACTATATACGCGGAGAAGTAATTAAATATTTTGCCTTTGCTCTTATTATAGGAGTCCTAATTGGGACCTATTCAAGTATCTTTGTTGCAAGTCCATTCATGCTATATCTAAAATCAAAATATAAAATAAAGGAAGAATAAATTGGGAATTTCAGCAATCGTAGGGGGACAATGGGGAGATGAGGGAAAAGGTAAAATAGTTGATCTCCTTAGCTCAGATGTTGATATAGTAGCTAGATATCAAGGCGGAGCAAACGCAGGTCATACCGTTTATATTGTAGATAAAAAAATTGTTCTACATCAAGTCCCATCAGGAATTTTAAGGAAAGAGTGCAAATGCATATTGGGAAATGGAATGGTGATTGATCCAATTGAACTTATTAATGAATTTGAAAATATTGTGAGTAATGGTTTAACTACAGATAATGTGTTCATATCTATGAGTGCACATATAACAACACCAATACATAAACTAATTGATTTACATAATGAACAGAGCCTAGATAATAAGATAGGTACTACAGGAAAAGGAATAGGCCCAACCTATGTTGATAAATATAATAGAAAGGGAATCCGAGCGGCTGATTTGCTTAATAAAGACAAACTAAAAACAAAGGTAGATCAACAAATAGAGTTAGCAATTAAAAATAATCAAATGGGATCTGAGGCTATCGAAAGTTTAGATGTTTCTCTTTTAGAATTTTATAGTGCCTGTGAGATTATCTCAAAGAATATAGTAGACACTTTGCCAATGATTCATAAAAGCAATAGTATACTGATTGAAGGTGCACAAGGAACTTTACTGGATATTGATCATGGTACATATCCATTTGTTACATCTTCAAATCCATCCACTGGAGGTATTACAACAGGGCTAGGACTTCCGCTAACTAAGGTAGGACGACTAATAGGAATTTTTAAAGCATATATAACAAGAGTAGGGAATGGACCTTTCCCTACAGAGTTATTTGATAAAGATGGTGAAAGACTTCAAAAAATTGGCAAGGAATTTGGTGCTACAACAGGTAGGGCGCGAAGATGTGGGTGGTTTGACATCCCTCTAGCAAATTATAGTGTTATGATTAATGGTTTCAATGAAATTACTATGACGAAACTTGATATTTTAGATCAATTTGATGAAATAAAGGTTTGTACTCACTATGAAGTAGATGAAATAAAATCAAATAATTTATCTACCTTTATTAATGACCTTGATAGAGTCACACCAATCTATAAAACTATTAAAGGCTGGAATTCTTCAACGGTTGGTATACAATCATTTGATGATTTGCCAGCTAATGCTAAAAAGTATATACTATATTTAGAAGATATATTAAACGTGCCAATTAAGCATATCTCCACTGGACCTAAAAGAAACGATATTATTGCAAGATAATTAAAGTGATTTTTTATAAAATCAATGCTAAATTCGAAACAACATTAAATTCAATGCGATTGGGGAATAAATGAATCAAATAGTTTCCATTATATTAATTTTATTATTTACAAGTGTTCAGGCAAACCCTTTAAAACCTCTTTTAATAGATTTTATTGAAGATAATACAAAAGAAATTAAATACTCTAAAAAAACCAGTAAAAAGAGTAAAAACTCCAAAAAGAGTTATGAAGAGTTAATTAAAGATAAAACAGCAGTATTGGGTTTCTGGGACTTTTATATTGATGAGACTAATAACAAGACATATCTTTCAATTAAACCAACCCAACTTGATAAAGAGTTTCTTATGGGATTTACCAGACAAGCCGGAGATGGCTATCAATTTGATGGAAGCTCAATGCTTGGAGAAGGAGTGTTTTTCCTTAAAAAAGTTGGGGATATTATTCAACTAATAGAAAAAAATACAAAATTTAGAGCAGATGAAACGCGTGCAATCCATCGTTCAATAAAAAATCACATCCCTAATTCTGTAGTATCTTCAAGTAAAATTCTAAGCACCCCAAGTGAAGAAGATGATGCTATTTTAATAGATGCAAATAAGTTTTTTATATATGACTTTCCAAATGTTTCAAGAAGAACTGCAAATAAATATAGTTTTGATAAAGAGAATAGTTACTATAACTATATCAAATCATTTCCACAAAACTCTGAAATTGATGTTTATCTTCATTTTAAAAGTGCTAAACCACAATATAGGTTCACTCTAGCTTCATCAAAAAGTATGATGCATAGATATCATATAAGTATATCTGAATTAGCTGATTCGAACTATATACCAAGGGAAGAAGATGATAGGGTAGGATATTTTACAACAATGTATCAAGATTACTCTAATACCCTAGAACAAGATCCATATGTTAGATATATCAATAGATGGAATTTAAAGAAAGCATATCCACATAAAAAATATTCAGAGCCTGAAGAACCAATAGTATTCTGGCTAGAAAATACTATACCTGTTGAATTTAGAGCTGCAGTAAAAAGAGGTATTCTATCTTGGAATAAAGCATTTGAGCGAATAGGATTTTTAAATGCAATTATCGTGAAACAAATGCCAGATAATGCTGAATGGGATCCAGCAGATGCTAGGTATAATACAATTAGATGGATTGTACAACCTCAATCAGCATATGCTGTAGGGCCATCTAGGGCTAACCCATATACAGGTGAATTATATGATGCAGATATAAGAATAAGTAATGATTATGTTAGATTTTACTTTGAAGATTTTGAAGATTTTATATCTCCCATGATGAATCAAAATTTTGAAAATTCTTGGGAAGATAATCATGAGGATCATGATCATACTGATAATGAGGTATGCAACTATGGAGAATATCTTAAACATAAAATGGCATTTACCTGGAATTATCTAATATCAAATAATATAATCGTTAATAATGAAAAAGAGATGATGAAATTCATAGAAGATGGAATAGTAGATTTGTTATTGCATGAAGTAGGCCACACATTAGGATTACGACATAATTTTAAAGCAAGCTCAGTATTTAGTTATGAACAACTCAGCAATCCTGATTTTACGAATGAATTTGGGGTTACGGGATCTGTTATGGATTATAATGCTACAAACCTACTTGATGGTGGTATTAACTATTTCCAAACAGTTCCTGGTCCATATGATTACTGGGCTATTGAATATGGATATTCTGATAAACCTTTCACATCTAAGCTAGATGATGATGAATGGCTTGAAAGTATTGCATCTAGATCATTAGAACCATGGCTTGCATACGCAACTGATGAAGATGCTTATAGCACAACTAGAAGCATTGATCCCTTAACAAATACAAGAGATATGACATCAGACCCCATCCGCTACTATCAACATCAAATTAAAATAGCAAATACATATTGGGATGACTTACTTGAAAACTTCGAGAAAGATGGAGGGACATATTCAAAACTAAGATCAGTATTTTTTCAGGCGCTTTATGAATATTATGGTGCTTCAAGGAATATCCCCAAATTTATTGGTGGAATCTATCATAGTCGTCATCATATTGGACAAGACAATAATCTACTTCCTCTAACTGTTGTTGATGCAATTGACCAAAGGAGAGCTCTAAATTTTTTATTAGATCAAATTCTATCAGTTGATGCATTTAATTTTAACCCAGAACTACTAAGTAAGATGGCCCCAGAGAGGTATGATGATTTTATGGATCGGACATGGAATATGTCAAGATTAGATTTCCCAATACATAATATCATTAAAATGTTACAGCGATCGACATTATCAAAAATGCATCATCCTAGGATTATTCATAGAGTTCATGACAATGTACTAAAAGTGGATAATGATGATATGTTTAATGTATATGAAATATTTGAAACTATATCAGATTATATGTGGAGTGAATTAGATAAATTTGATCAGATTAATAGCTTTAGAAGAGAAACTCAAAGCTTTTATATCGATTTATTAATTAATATCTATTTCGATGAAAAAGAATATTTCCCTAGAGATACTAGATCTATTGCATACTCTACACTACAAAAAATTAAATCAAAGATATCTAATGTACTTCCATACTATATATTTGATGATAAGACCACAGTGTCACATTTAAAAGCAATGAATAATAAAATTGACTCTGCTCTAAATTCAAAGTATATAAGATGAAAACTAATTCTATATCAAATATAAATGAGTGATAAGCCAACATATAGTAAATATCTACAATTAGATAAAATTCTAAATGCGCAGAAAAGTTTATCTGATATAGCTGGAAAACCAATTCATGATGAGATGCTATTTATATTAATACATCAAGTCTATGAACTATGGTTTAAACAAATTATTCATGAATTAGATTCAATTATAGGTTATTTTTCTAATAAATCTATTGAAGAAATGAATATTAATATGATTGTATCTAGACTCAATCGAATAAATGATATTCAAAAACTTACTATTAATCAAATTGATATTCTAAAATCAATGACCCCTATGGACTTTCTAGAATTTAGGGATTTGCTTAACCCCGCATCTGGCTTTCAAAGTGTTCAATTTAGAATTATAGAAAATGCTCTGGGCCTTAAGGATGAAAAGAGATTGAAGTTTAGTCAACAAAATTATAAAAATTATCTTCCAAAAGAGGATATCACACTCGTTAAAAAATATGAAGGGAATAAAAGTATTTTTGATTTAGTAGAACAATGGCTTGAAAGAACTCCTTTTCTAGAGTCTCAAGAGTTTAGTTTTTGGGAATCTTATAAAGATGCAATACGTGATATGCTTGACCATGACATAAAAATAATTAATGATAATGATAATTTAAATTCAGATTCTAAACAAGAACAAATAGCTAATTATGATAGAATTTATAAAAATTATAATTCTCTATTTGACGTGAATGAATATAATAAATTAATTAAAACTGGAAGCAAGCGCTTATCACAAAAAGCATCACTAGCAGCACTATTTATAATGCTATATAGAGATGAAC
>CAZKFO010000108.1:0-4934 GCA_964552145.1 uncultured bacterium
AATCATAAAGTGGGGATATTTAGTCTTGAGATGTCAAACCAACAATTAGCAGAGAGGTTGATTACTGCAGAAGCAAGAGTGGATTCACATTTAGTTAGAACTGGTAGACTCCCAAAAAGTGAGTGGTCTAATTTAGGGAAAGCTGCAGGCACCTTATCAGAGGCAGATATATATATAGACGATTCAGCATCACTAAATATTCTTGAATTAAGAGCTAAAGCACGAAAATTAAAGTCAGAAAAAGACATAGATATCTTATTTGTTGATTATTTACAGCTATTAAATCAAGAAGGTAGAGCAGAAAGTAGACAGCAAGAGATATCATTTATTTCAAGATCATTAAAGGCTCTAGCAAAAGAGCTTAAAATCCCTATCGTCGCACTATCTCAGCTCTCTAGAGCTGTTGAGAGTCGTTCTGATCATAGGCCTATCATGTCAGATTTAAGAGAAAGTGGCGCAATAGAGCAAGACGCAGATATAGTACTATTTATATATAGAAAATTCGTCTATTCAAAAGATGAACTTGATAAAGGACTTGCTGAACTTATTCTTGCTAAGCATAGAAATGGTCCTACCGGTTCTGTAGATTTAGCATTCTTTGATAGTTTTGCTAGATTTGACAATCTTGATTTCAGTCATCAAAATATTGATATCCCCTCATAAAAAAAATGGTAATAGATAGGATTAGAAGTCTTATTAAGGGGATTAATTCTTCTTCTGAGTCAGATCAATATTCTCAAATATTAAATAATTTATCTCTTAATCTTAATGATAATAAGGATGATGTTGAACTAATAAAGAAGGCTTTTGATACTGGATATGCTGCTCATAAAGGCCAGCTGCGAAAATCTGGTGAGGAATATTTTAATCATTGTGTTGAAGTTGGTTTAGAGCTATCAAGATGGAATATGGATAAAGATGTTGTAATAGCAGGCCTTTTACATGATACTCTTGAAGATACAGACCTAACTAGAAAGGATATTCAGCTTCACTTCAATGAGGATATATCTAATTTAGTTGAAGGAGTATCTAAATTATCTGATATTAAGTTTAATAGTCGAGAACAAAAACAAGCAGAGAATTTCATGAAAATGTTTCTTTCTATTGCTAAAGATATAAGGGTTATTATTATAAAATTTGCTGATAGGCTTCATAATCTTAGAACAATAAATCATTTATCTCTAATCAAACAAAGAAGAGTAGCAGAAGAAAGTAGAGATATTTTTGTTCCCCTTGCACATAGATTAGGAATGAATAATGTTAAAACAGAAATGGAAGATATTATACTCAAAACTTTAGAGCCTAAGATATTTTCAGACTTAAAAAAACAGGTAAAAGATTCAAAAAATAAAAGAGAAAAATATATTTCGATATTTATTGATCCTATAGAAAAGGAATTAACTACTTTTAATTTTTCATCAAAGGTTTTTGGAAGAGCAAAGAATTATTCATCAATCTACCACAAAATGATTACTAGAGAAAAAGAATTCGATGAAATTTTTGACTTGTTTGCAATTAGAATTATCGTTGATAAAATAGAAGATTGCTATGCGGTCCTTGGAATTGTTCATCAGATATATAAACCAATTCAAGCTAATTTTAAAGACTACATTGCTACACCTAAAGGCAATGGTTATCAATCTATTCATACTACAGTTATAGGGCCTTCAGGTAAAATGGTAGAAGTTCAGATTAGAACGGTATCTATGGATAGAATGGCTGAGGTAGGGATTGCAGCTCATTGGACCTATAAAGAACATGGTTCAATACCTCATGAGAAAGAGAGAGATATTAATAGGCATATTAAATGGCTAAGAGAACTTATTGATAATCTTCAAAATGAAAGCGATGAGAAAAACCCAAAAGAATTTTTAAAATTATTAAAAATTGATTTATTCCAAGATGAGATATTTGTTTTTACTCCGCAAGGAGATTTAGTTCAATTAAAAACAGAATCTACCCCAGTTGATTTTGCTTTTGAGGTGCATTCACAGGTGGGTTTACATTGTTTGGGAGCTAAAGTTAATTCAAAAATAGTTCCATTAAATACTACGTTGAAGAGCGGTGACTATGTAGAAATTTTAACTTCAAAAAAACAGACACCTAGTTATGCCTGGTTGAAATTTGTAAAAACAGCAAAAGCAAAAAATAATATAAAGAAGTGGGTTAATAAGGATGAAAATGAAAAGTCAATTAAGCTTGGTAGAGAAGTTCTAGAGAAAACGCTTAGAAGATTAAAATACATTCATGTTATTAAGGAAGTAGAAAAGAATCCATCTTTAATGGGATTTAATAGTGCAAATTTAATATTTTCAGAGATAGCACAGGGTCATATAACGGTAAGAGAATTAATAGAGAAATATGTTCCAAATGCTGAAGAAGAGCAAGAATCAACTGATGAGTCATTAACACAAAAATTTATTAATAAAGCTAGGGGGCAAACAAAAGGAGTTAAAGTAGGAGGAATTTCAAATACTTTAATTAGTTTTGCTAAATGCTGTAATCCAATTCCAGGTGATGAAATAATTGGATATATAACAAGAGGGAAAGGTGTAACTGTACATCGTAATAATTGTTCTAATATGCCTGTTCTCAAAAATGAAGATAGGTTTATTGATGTTAACTGGGACTCTGCAAGCGATATATCATTTATGGTAAGACTTAATATTACAGCAACCGATAGAAAACATCTTCTAAAGGATATTAGCGAAAGAGTTTCACTATTAAATATTTATATTCAAAGTATTGACATGAGAGCTAATGAAGGATTTGCTAATTGCACACTAATTGTCCAAGTGCGAGATACTAGGCAACTGGATAGACTATTCAGAAAAATTAAAGGTCTTCCTAATATAATATCTATAAATAGAAAATGAAAAAGATGACATATACTAAAAAAGATATTGTTGATAAAATCAAGTCTAACTGTGATTTATCATTAGAAGAATCAAAGATAATGCTAGAGGTTGTATTAGAGACCATGAAAGATTTCTTAATTAAGCCTAAAAAAAATTATCGAATTGAGATTAGAGGATTTGGAGTATTTGAAATTAAAGAAACAAAGGCAAGAAGTAATGCAAGAAATCCTAAGACACTTGAATCATTTAATATTCCAGCACGTAGAAAATTATCATTTAAGGCTGGAAAATCTATTAAAACAGAACTTAAGAAAGATTTGTCATGAGTAGAGCATTAGGCATTGATTATGGAATGGCTAGGGTTGGAGTTTCTATATCAGATCCCTTAAGAATTATTGCTAAACCATTTACAACATTAAAAAATAATGAAAATCTCATTGAAGAATTAGCTGATATTGCTAAAGTTCAAGATGTCACTGATATTATTGTTGGTTATCCTATTGGAATGAAGGGACAGGTAACAGAGCAAACAAAGAAAGTAGATAGTTTTATTATTCAGTTGGAATCTAAGTTTACTATTAAAATTACAAAAGTAGATGAGAGGTTGAGTTCAGTCGCTGCAACAGATTCTCTTATTAAACAGGGAATTAAGACGGGATTTAATAAAGCTATGATTGATGATACCTCCGCTGCTATAATTCTTCAGGAATTTTTAGATACGAACAAATAATGAAAAGAATTTTTGAATATTCTTTAGTTTTTCTATCGGCTTTCCTAATGGGCTTGTCTCAACATCACATAGGATTAGGATTTCTTTCTTACGTATCATTAGTTCCTATAATTTCTATTCTAGTCTCTCTCAAATCATATAAAAGAGCAGCTCTTATTTCATTTGTCTGGGGATTTTCATATAATTTAATCACAGTCTATTGGATTGCATTTAATATAGGGACATCATCAATAATTGCATTCTCAACGATGATTCTTACAGTATTAATTCTTACTACTGGACCTCTAGTCACTTTTCTTATATGGTGCCAATTAAATAAAAGAGGAGTCAGTCTCTACTTTTTTAGTTTTATATGGCCATCAATTGAACTTCTAAGATCGTATGGTTCTTTAGGATTTCCATGGACTTCTCTTGCTAATTCTCAGCTTGATTACTATTTGATTATTCAGAATGCTGAATTTGTTGGTATGTATGGAATAACTTTTTGGATTATACTAATCAACTTACTGGTATTTAAAGTATTAACTAATAGAGATTGGAATCATACTCTTTATCTATTAGCTGTTGCAATGCTACCACTTGCTTTTGGAAAAATTATTCTAAACTCTAATCATGAAAAACCTTCTGTATCTACAGTAAGAGTTGCTTCCGTACAGCCCAACATCCATTTATCTGAGAAGTGGAAACCAGGGGCCCAGAAGAAAATCATATCTAAAATCATATCTCAATCATCTGAGATACTTAGCTCTGAAATAGATTTATTAGTTTGGCCTGAGACAAGTACTATATCATATGTTCTACAAAATGATAAGTATGGATATAGAAAAATAAAAGAGATGCTAGAAGGTTATAATACGAAGCTGATTGCAGGAATTCCATATTATGAACGTAATACCAATGGGGTGGATTATTACAACTCTGCAGCCTATTTCAATTCATCTGGGCTTATAGGTTTATATCATAAAATCAATTTAGTGCCTGGGGCAGAATATATCCCGTTATCTCAGTATGTTAATTCACTGGATATACTCAATTTTGGACAGGGAAATTTTGCACATGGATATGATTATACTATGTTTGATATATCTAAATATAAATTTGGAACAATGATATGTCTTGAGTCTACTTTCCCATATCTATCAAGAGAGTTTGTAAATAAAGGAGCTAACTTTTTAGTCTATGTTGTTAATGATGGCTGGTATGAAACGCCACCAGAACCCCAACAGCATTCTAGAAGAGCTATTTATAGAGCGATTGAAACCAGAAGACCCATAATTAGATGCGCAAATACTGGTATATCAATGATAATTGATCCATTTGGGAACATCGTAAAACAACTATCGTTA
>CAZKFO010000109.1:0-4918 GCA_964552145.1 uncultured bacterium
ATTTTATCAGGTTCCTCCTACAATAAAGCACAATAAAGAGATAAAAAATGAAAAAAAATGATACTAAATATATTTTTGTTTTTGGTGGGGTGCTATCTGGATTAGGTAAGGGAATCGTGGCCTCTTCACTTGGATATCTACTTAAGTCTTTAGGGCTAAATGTTACCATCCAGAAGCTTGATCCTTATTTGAATGTAGATCCAGGGACGATGAATCCTTATCAACACGGAGAGGTTTTTGTATTAGATGATGGTTCTGAGACGGATTTAGATCTTGGCCACTATGAGAGATTTATAGGTGTATCCTTGAGTAGGCTTAACACGACCTCATCAGGAAGAGTTTACTGGGATGTCCTTGAGCGAGAGCGTCGGGGAGATTATCTGGGAGATACAATCCAGGTAATTCCTCACATCACAGATGAGATTATAAGAAGAATTAAGCAGGTTAATCCCAGAAAGAAGTATGACGTGGTTATTACAGAGGTTGGTGGTACTGTTGGTGATATTGAGGGACAGCCATTCTATGAGGGGATTAGACAGATGATTTTAGAAGAAGGGAAGGAGAACTCACTGGTAATTCACACAACTCTGCTTCCCTTTATTCGTGCCGCGGGTGAGATGAAAACTAAACCCACACAGCATAGCGTGATGAGATTGCGTGAGATTGGGATTGAGCCGGACATGCTTGTATGTAGAACGGAAGAGAATCATCATTTGGATGCAAATCTAAAGAAGAAAATTGGTCTATTCTGCAATATTGAGACAAATCATGTATTTGAATCTCCAGATGTGAATACCATCTATGAGATCCCTCTGATTCTACACAAAGATAATTTTGATAAACAGATTGTAAAGCGTCTTAAAATAAAAAATACAAAGAAACACGCAAATATTAATTATCTAAAGAACTTTATTGATAGATACAAGAACCCTCATGGTAAGGTAACGATAGGAATATGCGGAAAGTACAATGGTTTGCATGATGCCTACAAGAGTATACTTGAGGCGTTTATCCATGCTGGAGTTGCAAACAATACACAAGTTCAGGTGCGATGGATAGATTCAGAAGAGCTTGAAATTAATGATAATCCAGAGGTTGTTTTTAGAGATATCGATGGGATATTAATTCCTGGAGGATTTGGTAATAGAGGAATAGAGGGAAAGGTTATGTCATCTCAGTTTGCTAGAGAGAAGCAAATCCCTTTCCTAGGGATTTGCTTAGGAATGCAGTGTGCGGTCATTGATTACGCCCGGCATGAATGTAGTATGAAAGGTGCAAATAGTACGGAGTTTAATAAGCGAACTAAGTATCCAGTCATTGATCTTATGCGCTCTCAGAGAAGTATAAAAAATAAAGGGGCGAGCATGAGATTGGGTTCTTATAAATGTAGCATTCAAAAAGGAACTAAGTCCTTAAAGGCCTACAAGCGAAAAAATATTAATGAGAGGCATCGTCATCGATACGAGTTTAATAATAAATATAGAAAAAAATTAGAGGGGAAGGGGTTAAAGGTTAGTGGTATAAACGAGAAGCTTAACCTTGTAGAAATGATTGAAATCCCTGAGCATCCTTGGTTTGTTGGTGCGCAATTTCATCCAGAACTTAAAAGTACAGTCGTTAATGTCCATCCTTTATTTAAAGATTTTATCCAGGCTTCTGTAGAATACAGAGATGAAAAATAGTCTATACAAAGAACAAATAAAAAATATCAGTCTCTATATATTAGTATTTGTATTATTCACTGGATGCTCATCTAGTGATGATGTAGAGATAAATCAATCAGCTCTAGTTTATGATAATGAGATATATAACCCAGAGATCAGTATATATCAGCAGGAGCGAGTGGTAATAAGTGCGACTTCAAACAAACTACTAAAGGATGAGGGACAGGATGCTATTTTGTGTGGTAGCGTTCACTCAAAGTTTTTTAATGAGGATGGTAGGCATATATCAACACTATACTCAGACTCAGCGACTATTGAGAATATTACAAATAATTTAGAGGCATTTGGGAATGTGAAGGTGGTGTCAGATAGTGGATTTACGCTTGTATCTGATCGAATTTTCTGGAATAATCAGTATAAGCTTGTGACATCTAATGATTCTGTTATTTTTACTACCTCAAATGAAGATACATTATATGGGGTTGGATTTGAATCTGATATTGATTTAACGCATGCAAAAGTATATAAGCCCTTTGGGATTGGTAAGGAAAAAAATAAATGAGTATTCTATCAACTAATGAACTTGTCAAGGAGTATAGCGGAGCCAAGGTCGTTAGAGGCGTCTCAATTAATATAAAAGAGGGAGAGATTGTAGGCCTTCTCGGACCAAATGGCGCGGGAAAAACAACAACCTTCTATATGATAACAGGTATGATTAGTCCAACATCAGGTGATGTAAAACTCGATAATGACAATATCACTGCGATGCCGATGTATCGCCGAGCAAAAATGGGCCTTGGATATCTTGCTCAGGAGGCCTCTGTATTTACAAAACTATCTGTTGAGGATAATCTAAAGCTTGCTCTTGAGGTTACAGGTTTTAATAAAGAAGAGCAAAATGAAAAAGTAGAAGAGCTATTAGAGGAGTTCTCTATCACTCACATTAGAAAAAATATCGCGATGACCTTATCAGGTGGAGAAAGAAGAAGAACAGAAATAGCTCGCTCGCTTGTAATTAATCCCAAGTTCATACTTCTTGATGAGCCGTATGCTGGTATAGATCCACTCGCAGTTGAAGAAATTCAGGGAATTATTGTAAACTTAAAGAAAAAGGGAATAGGGGTTTTAATTACAGATCACAATGTTAGGGAGACGCTATCAATCACAGATCGATCGTACCTACTCTATGATGGGAAGGTCCTGTTTTCTGGGACATCAGAGGAGATAAGCGCGAACAAGGAGGCTAGGAGATTGTATCTAGGAGATAAGTTTAAAATGGAGAGCAAGTAAGCTGTCTAATAATTTAAAACAGACTCAAACTCAGAATCAGAAGCTTACTCCTCAGCAGATTCTTCAGGCAAATATCATGCAGCTTAACAATACGCTTCTTGAGCAAAGAATCATTAAGGAGCTTGAAGAAAACCCTACTCTTGAAATCATGGAGTCTGAACCAGTTGAAGAAAGCGAAGAATTAGAGGAAGAAGTCGAAGAGTCTGAATTTGATTGGGAGGAGCTTGACTCAGATTCCGATAGGTTTGAGCTTAAATCAGGGACATCTAATTCATCTAGAGATTTTATATTTACAAATCACACCCCTCCAAAGAGCCTCTCAGATAGGATTAATCAGCAGCTTATAGATATTAATATCTCTGATGATAAGATGATGATAGCTCATGAGATATCAGGAAATCTTGATGAAGATGGATACTTTAAGGTTGAGCCAATTCTAATAGCAGATAGGCTTGATAAGAGCGAGGATGAGGTCCTTGATATTCTTGAAATAATTCAGAGCCTAGAGCCAGCAGGGATTGCATCTAGAGATCTTAGGGAGTGTCTCATGAATCAAATTAAGGATGATGGCTCACTTGAGTTTGCTCTGCTCGATAGATGTTTTGAGGATTTTACTAAGAAGCGATATGAGAAAATTTGTGAAAAGCTTGGCTGCGAGATGGAGAGCCTTAAAGATGCAGTAGGTGCGATAAAGAAGCTTAACCCCAAACCTGGGGATGACTCCTCTCTAGTTGAAAGCGAGATTATTACCCCTGATCTAATTATGGAGAAAAGGTCAGATCAATGGGTTATCCACATCAATGACAATAGCATGTACGAGCTTCAGGTAAATAGTGATTACAAGCAGATGCTTGATGGAGATACAAAGGATAAGAAAGCTCTAAAATTTATTAGAGAGAAGCTGAGTGCTGCAGAGTGGTTTATTGATGCCATTAATCAGAGAAAGCGAACAATATTATCTGTGATGAATATTATCGTTTAGAAACAGAAAAATATATTTAAAGATGATGGACAGCAGCTCAAGCCGATGATACTTAAGGATATTGCAGATGAGCTGAGTATGGATATTTCCACAATCAGCAGAGTAACCAATGGAAAATATGTTCAGCTTCCCTGGGGAATATTAGAATTAAAAGATTTCTTTTCAGAGTCAATAAAGAAATCTTCTGGAGAAGAAGTCTCCAACACGGTGGTTAAAAATGAAATAAAGGATATTATAAAAGAAGAGGATAAGGCTGCACCACTCGATGATCAGGCAATTACAGATATATTAACTGATAGGGGATATGTAATCGCAAGACGAACAGTCGCAAAATACAGAAACTCAATGGGGATAGCTAAATCAAAATTAAGAAGGGAGATTGTAGATGAGTAAAAAGGATTTCTTACATATTAATGATTTTACAGCAGATCAGATACATGAGATATTTGAAAAGGCTGCTTGGATTAAGACAAAATTTAAAAACAGGGAGAATTTCCATCCTTTTAATGGTCACTCTCTTGCAATGATATTTGCAAAGCCCTCTGCGAGAACCAGAGTCTCATTTGAGACAGGCTATTTTCGGTTGGGTGGGCACGCGCTGTATCTAGGCCCCAATGATATAGGTATTGGGAAAAGAGAATCCGTTGCGGATGTCGCGAGGGTGCTAAGCCGATTTAATGATATGATAATGGCTAGACTGTTTGATCATAAGCATATTATCGAGTTGGCTGAGCATGCATCAGTGCCAGTTATCAATGGACTTACTGACCACAATCATCCTTGTCAAATTATGGCAGATGCCTTTACGATTATAGAACACCTTGGATCTGTTGAAAATAAGTCAATCGCCTATGTGGGCGATGGTAATAATATCGTGCATTCATGGCTATATCTAGCCATGCTACTTCCTATTAATTTTACGGTTGTCTGTCCAGATGGCTATAAGCCCGACATGGATTTAGTTGAAAAGGCTAGAGAAGCC
>CAZKFO010000110.1:0-4814 GCA_964552145.1 uncultured bacterium
AAAGGGGAATAAATACTATTCTTGAAAACCTTGATAAAAATTATTGGTCAAAAGGAGTGTTGTAAATTCTGTAGAATCATTTTGTAGCCATTGATTCCATTGAATGTTTACAGCTGTTTTACTAGTAACAAGATTATTATTCCAATCAAGATTAATAAAATAGTCTTGATCTAGACCTGACTCTCCATATTGCAGTGGATTTAACTGATCTTGCTTATTGCATGAGTATAAAAAAATAAATATTAATAAAAGTAATTTACTCATAGCTAACTAACACCTTTTATGGAATTTATTTGATTTTGTATTTCCGTAATTTGATTAATTAATTCAGTAGGATCTTGAAAATTATTTTCACTATCTTTAAGTTTAAGTCTTAGACTTTCAAGATTATTTTTCAGATAAATATATCTTAATCTAGCTATTGAATCGCGTGCCATATCTAATGTAGGTTCTATCTTCTCAATTTCAAAAACCAATTCTACCAATTTATGATGAGCTCCATCTTGACCTAATTGTTTTAACTGATCTAGTATAACTTTAGCATCTGGATTATAATCTGAATTTAAATGTATATACACCTGATTATATATATCTTTTATTGATGCGCTTATTAACCAAGAAGCATCAAGAGTATTGTATATCTCGTGCCTTATTTTATTATCTTTTGAGAAACATAATTTGATTACATCATCCTCAATGGATGTATTTTCAGGTTCTATTTTTATCTTTTGCTTGTCTCGGTAAAAAGCTCTTTCATCTTTCTTCTCTTGCATTTCATTATATTTTCTTTTGATACTATTAAATGATATATCTGTTACTTTTGATAATTTTTTTAAATTTATTTCAATAGTTACAGAATCTTTGATTAAAATAAATTCATTCAGCATCTCATTTATAAAAGCTCCTATATTATCTCCTTGAGGATTTTCTTTATATCTCAAAAAGCAAAAATCAATCAGGTTTAATGATGAATTCATAGAATCTAAAAATGGTTTTGAACCTGATTTTAAGACCCATTCATCAGGATCCATATTATCAGGAATTTGTATTATTTTTGGATTTAGGCCATTTTTCAATAAGACAAAACCAGCTCGCATTGCCGCTGTTTGTCCTGCAGAGTCACCATCATATGCTATGAATATGTTATCAGTTAATCTTTTTAAAATATGTGCATGACCATCAGTTAATGATGTTCCAGATACAGCTACAACATTCTTTATTTGATTCTGATATAATTGTAAGAAATCGATGTAGCCTTCAACTATTATAGCGCTATCTTTTTTTGATATTTCATTTTTAGTTTCATGTAATCCATATAAAAATTTGCTTTTATTATAAATTTTTGTTTCAGATGAATTTATATACTTTGCTTTCTCATTTTTATCAATTGCTCTACCTGCAAAACCTATTATTCTACCTGTAATATCAAACAATGAGAACATTATTCTATTTCTAAATCTATCCATATATCCAATTTTAGTATCAATAAAGAGTCCAGATGCAAGCATGGATTTTGAATTATAATTCCCCTGTATAGATTTTAATATTTTATCCTTATCCTTATAACTGAGTCCAATAAAGAATTTATTAATTATTTCTTCTGAAATACCTCGCTTTAGAAGATGCGATAACATTAAGGAGTTATTGAATAAATTTTCTTTGTAGGCATTAGCAACTTTCATATTCATATCATATAAGTCTACCGATAGATCTTTAATTTTATTATCGTAGCTTGATTGCTCAATTTCTATATTATAATGATCTGCAAGATATTTAATAGATTCTACAAAATCTAATTTTTCAATTTCCATTATGAAATCAATAGAGCTCCCTCCTGCTCCACATCCAAAGCATTTGAAAATTTGTTTTTCAGGATTAACGGAGAATGAAGCTGTTTTTTCATTATGAAAAGGGCAGAGTCCAAAATGATTTCGCCCTCTTCTTTTCAGCTTCACATATCGAGATATAACTTCAATTATATCAGCAACAGCTCTGATTTTTTCTATACTTTGTTCTGAAATTTTCGCCATAATTAATTAAAAAATACGATTATAATTATAAAAATTCTACAATTGTTATTCCAGTACCACCTTCATTTATTGGAGCAAAATTAAATTTATCAATAAATGTCATTTTATTTAGGTGTTCGTGGATTGCTTTTTGCAATGCTCCTGTCCCCTTTCCATGTAGTATATCAACAGTTTTATAGTTGGTAAGTAAAACCTTATCCAAAAATTTTTCAATTTCATGGATTGCTTCATTTACACGTTTTCCTCTAACATCAATTCGTAGGCTTTCTAGGGGTGTTATATTGTATTTTTCAATTATATCTTCGGAGGATTTTTTTTTATTAGTGATTGATTTACTTATGTCTGAAACATCAATAGTTATTCTCTTATTATTTATATCTACTTTAGCTTTCTTAGTTTTTTGATCAATTTGCAGTATAGTAGCTTCTGCTTCAAATTTATTTATATATACTTGCTCTCCAATTACATGTTTTTCATCTGAAGTAAGTTTACTCTTCTGTATTTCATTATTTATTTTATCTAGATTTTGAGACACATATTCTTTTGCTTCTTTTATGGATTCTTTATTTGCCTTATTAGTTTTAATATTTTCAATTATTAATTCTATTTTCTTTCGGTGTGATACTAGAAGGCTATTAGCTTCTAATAAAGAATTTTCTTTATAATCAGCGAGTTCTTGATCTAATTGTTTTTTACTACTTTTTAGTTTCTCTTCTTTTATAATTATTTGCTTTGTTTTTTCTTTTAATCGATTTAATTCTTCTAAACTTTTCTTGTGATTATTAGAAATTTCACTTAGTAAGCGTTCCATCTTAAATGATTCTCTATTTAAATTTTTACTAGCATTTTTTATTATATTCTTATCTACTCCCATTCTTTCTGCTATTTCTATACCATAGCTTGATCCTGGAGAGCCAATTCTTAATATATATGTAGGTTCAATGCGCTGACTATCAAACTCCATAGAGGCATTTTTTGAGTTTTTATTCTCATCAGCCCATATTTTCAGTGGATTTAAATGCGTTGTACACAGATTCAGTGAACCATTATCAGTTAGTTTGTTTAGTATAGATATAGATAATGAAGCTCCGATATCAGGATCTGTCCCAGTTCCCATTTCATCAATAATAATTAATGAATCTTTATCTGATTGTTTGATTATATTTGCAATTGATTTCATATGAGCTGAAAAGGTTGACAAATCATCCTTTATAGATTGTTTATCTCCTATATCTGATAAAAAACTCTTAAATATGGGAAGCTCCGCGTTTGAAGCAGGGATATATAGTCCACATTGCGCCATTACACTATACAATCCAATTGATTTTATAACTACAGTTTTCCCACCAGAATTTGGCCCTGATATTATAATTGTTCTATCATTTTTTTTAAGTGATATATTTAATGGTATATACTTTTTATTAGCTAGGTTAAAAATTGGATTAACTGCATCCTTTAGCATTAAATTATCAGAGAATATTGGCTCTATAGCATTAATTTTATATGCAAATAGAGCCTTTGTTAGGTGCTGATCATATAATTTTACTAACTCGTAGATTATATCTATCTGATGATAGCTAGGTGCAATTTTTGAAGTTAATATCCTTAATACTCTTGATATCTCTTTCTTTTTATCTAGCTCTAATTCACTAAGTTTATTAGTTAATTCAACTAATGATATTGGTTGAATAAAGCAAGTCTGCCTTGTTGAAGAAAATCCATCTATCACGCCTTTTACTTTTTTCTTATTAGAGCTATTAACTGCCAACATAATCTTTCCTGATCTAAATATGATTTTATTATCTCTTAAGAAACCTAGCTTCGAGTATTTCTCAAGTTCAATTTTGATTTTATCTTGTACAGTAGACTCTGTTTTATTTATAGATATTATTATTTTATTTAACTCTTTTGAAGCGTTGTCACGTATATTGGATTGATCGTCAATTATTCTATCAATTTCAGTTGTTATATATTTTAGATTATCAATAGATGGGATCCTATTTTTCCACTTTTTAAATTGATTACCTTTGAACTTTTTCTTTAATCTCCAATAATATGATAACATGTTTCTGATTTCTTCAAATTGAGCTACTTCAAGTGTTGTATCTTCTTTCTCAAGTAATTTAACAGCAATGCTCATATCAGATAATTTTGGAATAATGAGTTCTTCTTTTCTTATAATTGACTTAAGCAACTCATCTGTAAGTGCAAAGCCATTAGCTAAAGCATCTTTATTAAAGATTGGGTAAAGCTGCTCAAAGTAATTAATGTTTTGCTTGCACGAGGCGTTCTTTACTAACCAGGACTTAATGCTTTCAAATCCAATATCATCTATAAATGACGTTTCTATTAAAGATTTATCTTTCATAATCTATAAGAGTAATTTTAATAGTATATATATAACTAAATATTTTTGATTCATTTAACTTAGCAAGAGTATTACTTGGTATGTTGATAGAATTAAAAACAATAGATAGCAATAGGCTTAATACTAATATAGAATTAAGAGTTGCTAGACAGAACGCACCGAATGCATCTATAATTTTATTTGTTTTAGATGGCTCATAACGATATAGTAATATATTTAGACCAAATCTTATAAAAATATAAAAAATAATTACAGATATATAATATATAGTAGGCTTTGTATAGCTAGATAAACCAATAAATGGATAAAAAATAGATATTAATTGAGATAATAATAATTTAACAATTAACAATGATAATATGATGGAGATCAATCTATTAATTTGGATGTAAATTCCTTCATATTTTCCAGATAAG
>CAZKFO010000111.1:0-4814 GCA_964552145.1 uncultured bacterium
TGAATTTGATTGAAGATTCAATAGCTAGAAATTTACCAGGAGCATTTCATGTTATGAAAAGAGCTGCTGGGATTAATAGTCAAAATGGCCCAGATAAGTATCAGGTGACAGGCATTGTTTCTGACTCTCAAACTGGAAATCCTATTGAGGGTGTAGAGGTTATAGTGAGTAGCATGCATGGAACAGTTTTGACTCCTAGGCTAACAGATCATCATGGAAGATATAGGAGGCTTCTTGTTGCAGATTCTTATGATTTATTATTTAGAAGATTTGGATATGAGGATTACGTGTATGCTGGTTATATACCTAGCGCTGAGATTATCTATCCACTTGATATATCTTTAACTCCCAAAGAGTATTCAGAGCTTACTATCAATGTGTCTGTGCCAGGAAGCTTAGAAGGTCCTATTGTTGTAAGCTTAAATGATATAGAGTATGCTGCTAATGGCAATCAGCTAGTGCTCTCTCTCCCAAATGGGAATTATGACCTTGAAGTTAGCTCAGATGAAATCTTTCCACACCTTCAAGGTATATCGCTGACAGATGATTTGGTGCTATCAATTCCTTTGCACAGATATAATATTGTTTACGATGAAGATTTTATGGATTTAGACCGCTGGGAAATTTTATTTGGAGATTGGGTGGCAAGCGATGGACGTATGTTGTCACAAGAAGATTTGGTGTATTCAAATTGGTCTCCATCTGGGAACCTCAAGATAGTTTCTTTAGATGATTTTTCTATGTTGTACCCAGACGCTTTAATTCAGCTTGAAATGAAATATGAAGTGGAATGGGATCATGATTCATTGTTAGTTGATTTAATTTCTGATAGTGGTAATAATAGAATTTTTACAAGATACAATCAAAATTGGGAAGATAGATTATACAATATACCAATTAATTCTTCTCTAGATTCAGATTGGAGGGTTGGCTTTGAAATCAGTAGAGACCTTACAATTGGCTACAGAGGGGTATCTGTAAATAGCTTTAGGATATTGGAATCTTGTGTCGGAGGAGACGCTAATCATGACGCTTCGCTTGATGTTACAGATGTTGTGCTGCTGGTAGCTATTGTTTTGGGTGATAGCTCCAGTTTAGATTATCTTGCTTGTAATGTTGATGCAAATACAGATGGGCTGGTTGATATATTGGATATCATTAGGTCGCTAAATATAATTCTAGGAGATTAAATTGATTAAAAAAATTACTTTATTTTACTTTATGTGCTCAATGGTATTATCTGATGTTATTCCATTCTCACAAAAAGAATTTAGGTTTACTAATGGGGATCAGCTTTCAAGAGGAAACTATCTAATAGTCTTATCAAACCCAGATTTATACTCTGGGGTTTTAGAGCTTTTTATAAGCTTGAAAAATAACCAGGGGTATGATGTGGAGGTTATTTCATTCGGGGGTTCCAATGAAGATGTTCAAATAGGTCTAAATGGTTCTTCAGCAGATGACCTTAAGACATACATAGAAAGCTACTATGATACGCACCCTCTGCTTGAGTATGTGCTCCTTGTTGGAGATGTTAATCAAAATTCGAATAATTATAATATACCAACCTATACGATTCCATCGTACAATGAAGCTGAGCTCGATCAAACAGATTATCCTTATACCTTCTTTGAATTTGATGATGTGCTCTCTCCCAAGTTCTTCATAGGACGATGGTCTATAGGAAGCAGCTCTGACCTTGATAATATTATATATAGAAATATGAACTACTCAACTTTACAGTATCTTAATGATACTAGCTATCTAGATAACGCTCTTGTCGTTGCGGGTAATTACAGTGGTGAAGGAATTTCACCAGATGTGTGGCCTGTTACCCCTGTATGGACTTCTAAATGGCTTCAAGAGGAGTTGTTCCATTATGGTTATGAGGAGGTAGATAGCGCATTCTTCCATAAGCACAACTATCTTTTTGCTACGGATCCAGAAGATATTGTAGATGCTTGGAATGATGGTGTGGGAGTTGTGAACTATAGGGGGTGGGGTGATGCGAGAGGTTGGCATAAGCCGCAATTTAGACTAAATGAAATAGAATCATATTTAAACCCATCGCTAGCTCTTCCTGTGGTCTTTAGTTTCGTTTGCAATACAGGTGATTTTGGTAATGAGGCAAATATTTTTTGTTTTGGAGAGAAGCTTATAACAGCGGGGACACCAAGCGCTCCCAAGGGAGCTGTTGCGATGATAGGACCTTCAGATTTAGATACAGACACTAGATTTAATAATGTATTATGTGGTGCATTGTGGGATGAGATGCTTGAAGATCGAATCCATGAGATGGCTCCGGCATTGCATATGGGTAAGCAAGCTGTTGCTAGTGAATTTGAGGATCTTTACATAGCGGGAACTAACATAGGGGAGTTTTATCATCATGTGTACGGAGTGATTGGAGATCCAAGCTTGAGTGTTTGGTTAAAAGATCCAGGCTCATTGTCTCTCTCTGGTTTAGGTGAAGATGAATCTATATCAAATTCATTTTTAAATTTAACTGTAAGTGATTCAGAATCAGGTGATTTTATGAGTGATGTTGTTGGTGTTGTTATAAGTGATTGTTGGTTTAACCCTGCTGCTCCTGATTTATGCAGAGATGGAAATATCATTGGTAGAGGTATATCTAACCAGGATGGAAATTTGGATATTAATTTTACAGATATGGCAGAGATAGGTATGGTAGAGATAGGAGATACGCTTGATTTATATTTAAATAGAGGGCAGTATCACCAGGAACATATTTCATTTGTTTACACTAGTGATTCAGATGGAAATTTTTCATCTTCTGAGTATTTAGTCCCTGAAGAGATAGATCATGGATATACCTATGAAATCATCGATTACAATTGGATAGACATATCAAACTCTGGAGTTAATTTAAATCTAACAGATGATTCCACTACTCCAATAATAAAATCTTATATAGGCGAAGATGGTTACTATTATAACTCCAAACCAACTTGTGAATCAGTAAATGGAGAGGGTTCTTGTTCTAGTGTGCAGTATGGTGAAAATGATTTTACTTTTACTTACTTTGATGATGAGTTTAGTGTCAATGATATGATTGCATGCTCTAATGGCTGGGCATCGATGTCTGCATGCCTGGATGGAAATCTAGATGATAATAGAGAGTGTGATCCCATTAATTATTTTTACAACAACTCAATTACTTTCCCTATAGGGCCGTATGGGATGCTTGCACCTTTTTATGATGATTTAGATGATAATGGGGGCACAGAGGAACTGAATGTTTATTCAGAATTAGTAGATGGAGGAACAAAACTTATTATCCAGTGGGACGAGATAGCAAATGGACAGGTAGATGAGTATTGCGACCCCAACTCTGATAATGATCCAGAGGAGTGTAAAAAAGAGACATTTCAGTTAATTCTGTTTAGGGGAGATATTGTGGGTGATATCAATCAAGATTTTGTCCTTGATATTCTGGATATTGTATATATTGTCTATTCAATTTTTCAAGATATTATTGACCCGCCTACTCCCTATCAAGAAGAGCTTGCAGATATTGATGGTGATGGAAGTGTGAATGTATTAGATATTATCATGTTAATAGATGATATTACTGCTCCCAATCATAGTAATTCTTACTCCTATGATAATAAGAAGGTTGATATAATTTTTCAGTATAAAGAGATATATAATGTAGATGATCATGGCGCGACAGTTGGCATAGAATCAATTTCTAAAAATCAGGGTGTTCAGTATTTATTTAATACTACCTACGATGAGAATGCTCTTGAGCTTCAAAACTCCTTAGCTATTAGATTTTATAAAACCCAGTAAATTTATATTATATCAAGAATTTTATCAGGTGGCCTACCAATAACACCTTTATCTCCATTAATTATAATAGGACGTTCCATTATCTTAGGGTGCTTAACGATTGCATCTATCATCTTGACATCATCTTCCTCTATGCGAGATAGATTGTTATCAGCGAACTCTTTCTCACCTTTTCTTACAATTTGATTGGGTCTAAGATTTAAGATTTTAAGTATTTCTATTAAATCTTCTACGCTTGGTGGCGTTTTGAGATATTCAATTACTTCGTAGTCTACTTCTTTCTCTTCTAAAATTCGTACAGAATTTCTACTTTTCCCTCATCTCGGGTTGTGATATATCTTTACTTTCATAATATAAGGCCTCCATTCTAATTCATCTTATTTTATAAAGATTATTACATACAATTACTAATTTTATTAGGATAAATTAATATTTAATCTTAAATTTTACAACATAAGATGAAAATTGATCAGATAGATACCTTAATTTTAAATGAATTAATAGATAATGCAAGAGAATCTGCAAGCAATATTGCAGATAGGGTTGGGATGTCTATCCCTGCAGTTACAGAGAGAATTAAGAAGCTTCAAGATTCAGGTATAATAACAGGGTATAATGTTGTGATTAATAATGAGAAGATTGGCATGGACGTATCTGCATTGATAACAATTATATCTGAATCCTCAGCATATTTTGAGGATGTTGTAAATGAGGCTGATGTTAATCCAAGTGTGATTAGCTGCTATACCACCACAGGCTCGGGCTCACATATCTTATTAGTTTCAACTAAAAATACAAGTTCTTTAGAGCGACTGCTGAGAGATATTCAATCTTGGCCGGGTGTAAAAAGAACTGAAACGCAGTTAATTCTGAGCTCTTATAAAACTAAGAATCACCTAATAACAGATGAAAAGGAGACAGTCGATGATACACACTAAAGCAGAATATATTTGGATAGATGGTAATATGCCCACTGCAAAATTAAGAAGTAAAACAAAGGT
>CAZKFO010000112.1:0-4772 GCA_964552145.1 uncultured bacterium
CACGATTGCATGTGGGAGCTGATGTGAATACTGCAAAGCTTATGCTTATAAAATAGAATTATTATTTATTTTATATTAAATACATTGCCTCTATTTAATAGAAGATTTGGGTCAAATCCTAATTTACATTCTTTTATTTGTAAGGCTGCTTGATTCCCATAACACTCAATAAAATCTTGTCGCTTTCTTTTTCCAGTTCCATGTTCTGCAGAGTATACTCCACCTAATTCTGATGATAGTTTTATAATTTGGTGATAGCAATCTTGAGCTTTTTTCTCCAATAAAGAATCAGGCAAGAGGTGAAAGTGTAGATGACAATCTCCAAGATGTCCAAATAGTAAATAGTCTATTTTTTGTTTTCTAATTAATTGATGAGTTTTTTTAATAAAATCATTGAATGATTTTGGAGGTACAATAGTATCTGTTATGATACTTGGAGTATTATATTCTTTTGCTTTTTGAAGTGCATTTGCAGGCATTGAGTGTCTAGCCTCAAAGAATTTTTTCCAAGCATATGTTTCATTAAGCGATAGTATCTGTTCTTCTTTATCTATAGATATATTTTTTATTAGCATAGCATGCCATTGCTCTACAACAAGATCAACATCCTTATTATATATTGGGATTTGGATATAGATTCCTACACTATAGCCCTCATCAAATAGATGTTCTTTGTGCTCCATATAATTCGAACAATTTTCTCCAAAATATTCTAGTCCAGATAAGGAACTCATATCATTTTTTAAATAAGTACTTATATCTGCATAAAGATTAAACGCTTCATCTTCATTTTTCAATTTTATAAATAAATTTAAATAGTTAGAGGGTCTCTCTTGCAGCTTAAGTTTTGATTCAACGATACATCCAAATATTCCTTCACTCCCTACTATTAAATCAATAAAATCCATAGTTCCATTTTCTGAAGAAAACGGCCCACTTGCATTTTTTATATTTATCCTTTTATATGTAGGAATTTTTATTTTCGTTTCATTGTTGTTACTATCTTTTATTATAAAATAATCATCTCGAGATATATATTGTCCCTTCTTTGCATTAACTATTTCTCCGTTGGGGAGTATAAGACTAAGTCCATTTACCCAATATCTCATTGCACCTTTTTCTCCAGGGGTAAACCCTGATGCATTGCAAGAGATTGCTCCGCCAACCATTGCCTCTTTTCTACTTGTTGGATCTACTGGAAAGATAAGCTTACTATTAGACCCCTCAAGGACCTGATTTCTCAGTTCTTCTAAATAAACACCTGGTGAACATGTAATTTCTTTATTATCAACATCTATCGTTTTAATATCATTGAGATTATTAATAGATATGATAATACCACCTTCAGGTGTAGCGCTACCTGTTAAGTTTGTTCTTCCTGCTGAGATTGTCATAGGAATTTTGAGTAGATAGCATACTCTTATGGTAATTACGCATTCTAGAATATTCCTAGGCCTGCATAATGCATCAGCATATCCTTCCATATTCGACCAATCAGAGGAAAATCCTCTAACTATATCTTTCTCAGTAGTTATATCAATAGAGAAGGTTTCTCTAAGAAAATTTGTCGTATCTTCGATATTATTTATAGATATAGTTCTAGTGAAATGATTGATTATCTCTTTTGTATCTAAATCAACTAAATCTATAGATTTTATAATATGCTTATTTTGCATTATTATTTACTGATTTAATTCTTTACGCTTTTGAATACGTTCCTCTCTGCCATCAGGATTAGGTTGTGGTATAGCTGCTAGTAGAGTTTTTGTATATTGATGTTGAGGATTATTAAATATTTCCTTCGTCTTATTGTATTCAACTACTTCTCCAAGATACATTACAGCAATCTCAGATGATATATGATTTACTACAGATAGGTCATGGGCTATAAATAAGATTGTAAGATTAAATTCATCCTGCAAATCCATCATAAGATTGATAACTTGTGCTTGTATTGATACATCTAGAGCCGACACGGGTTCATCTGCAATAATTATTCTTGGCTCTGTAGCTAAAGATCTTGCTATCCCAATTCTTTGACGTTGCCCTCCAGAAAATTCATGTGGATATCTCATTGCTTGTTCAGCAGATAAGCCTACTTTTTCCATAAGCCATCTTACTTTTTCTTTTTTCTGGCTATCACTTAGAGATGTATGAATATCTAGCGGCTCTTTAATTATATCTTGTACTATCATTCTTGGATTAAGAGATGAAAATGGATCCTGAAAAATCATTTGTATCTGAGATCTATATTGTATGATATCTTTTCTATTGAGCTTTAATAAATCAATAAAATCACCATTGTCATTGAGTAAAATTTCCCCTGTAACCCTCACATCTGGAGCTGTTATTTTAAGTACATTTAGAATTGCTTTTCCAAGCGTTGATTTCCCTGAGCCTGATTCTCCTACAATCCCAATAGTTTCACCTTCTCTAACTATAAGATTGAGATTTTTAACAGCATGGACATGAGATACTTCACGTTGTAATATTCCTCCAAATAGAGGGAATTCAACATTAAGATTATTAATTTTTAGTATTTCTTTACCATTACTCATTTTAATACCTTAGGGTTGCATCTTACAAAGTGACCTTTAGTTGCTTCAATAAGTTCTGGCTCTTCCTTTGTTCCACCACAAGCACAATCTTCTGGATCAAATCTTGAGCATAGTTTACATCCTTCACCCATCTCTAGTATAGAGGGGACCATCCCTTTTAGAGCTTTAAGCCTATTAACTTTTTGATTCATTTTAGGGATAGAGTCCATTAGTGCTTTAGTATATGGGTGTAGTGGATTTTTAAAGAGCTCCTTTACTGATGCAATTTCTTGAATTTTTCCTCCATACATAACAATTACTCTATCACATGTTTCTGCTATAACAGCAAGATCATGAGTGATAAGTAAAATAGCAGCACCTTCTCTTTTTTCTTTCAAGTTTATCATTAAGTCAAGAATTTGTGCCTGTATTGTTACATCAAGCGCTGTAGTAGGTTCATCAGCAATTAATAAAGAAGGATTACAAAGAAGTGACATAGCAATCATTACTCGTTGTCTCATCCCTCCTGAAAATTGATGAGGATATTCATTTATTCTTTGTTCTGGATCTGGAATTCCTACAGCTTCAAGCATAGCTACGCTTTTTTTAGTTGCTTCTTCTTCAGACAGACCAAGATGTCGAATAATGACCTCATTCATCTGAACTCGTATCTTAAGAACTGGGTTCAATGATGTCATAGGCTCTTGGAATATCATGGATATATCTTTACCTCTATAATCTCTCATTTCTTTGTATGAGAGATTAAGAAGATTAACTCCATTATAAATAATCTCTCCAGATACAATTTCTCCAGGAGGATTTGGGATTAATCTATTGATTGATAGGGATGTTACTGATTTCCCAGAACCAGATTCTCCTACAATTCCAAGTACCTCACCTTTATATATATCAAATGATACACCATCGACTGCTTTTGCAGTTCCTGCTTCTGTAAAAAAGTGCGTATGTAGATCTTTAACTTCTATTAGTTTTTCATTTTTCATTATCTTAGTCTTGAATGAACCTTTGGATCGAATGCCTCTCTTATGGCTTCACCAATAAATGTGATTAAAAATAAACTTCCTCCTAGTGCTGTTAAAGGAGCTACTATTAGGTGCCAATATTGAAGATTAGCTTTTCCTTGCGATATCAGCTCACCCCAGCTTGGTGTAGGTGGTTGTAAACCAAACCCTAAATAGTCAAGAGACACTAATGCAAATATATAGCCTATTATCCCAAATGGAGCAAAAGTAATAATTGGAGTCAGTGAGTTAGGTAAAATATGCTTAAACATCACATTCCAATGACTCTGACCCATTGAAACTGCTGCTGATACATAATCTTTTGATTTTTCTCTTAAGAATTCTCCACGAATATACCATGTAATACCAATCCATCCACTTAGTATTACATACATGACAGCAAGTATATAAACTGTTGGTTTGATAAATGTAGCAAGGATCATGAGTAAAAATAAGAATGGAATAGAGCTATATAGTTCAATAACTCTTAGACCAAACAAATCAATCTTACCTCCAAAATAACCAAGCACTCCACCTATTATAATACCAAGTATATATGATAATGAGCAGCATACCATAGCGAATGTCATTGAAATATTAAATCCATAAACTAATCTTGAGAGGACATCTCGACCTTGATTATCTGTTCCTAGAAGATGTTCACTACTTGGGAAGTTAGTATACTTATATTTATCTCGAACGCCATTTCCATTCTCATCTATAAATGATTCTTCAGGATCCCATTGTCCATTTGAATTCACATCAAAAAACTGCTCGTCCTTCTCTGATATGACTTCTTCGTAAGGATCGTATGGATATAATGGTAAGATTACCCAATTCCCCTCACCTTCATTTTTGTACTGTTTTTTTAATAGTCTATAATGTGCCTCTCCATATTTCTTTCTGCCTTTAATCTCAAATTGACCTAAATCTTTGGCTTCAATATTTTTAGTCTTGATAATTGTTTTAAACATGCTATTAAATAAAGGGAAATAGTATTCTCCTTCATATTTAACTATTAGGGCCTTACTATTAAAAAATAATGGTGCACAAATAGAAAGAGCATATAAACATATAATAATAATTAAAGAGTAATAACCTCTTTTAATCGATTTAAATTTATTAATTCGTTTTTGTAAAATTGATTCTGATATTTTAATTTTTTTTGTCATTATTTAAATCTAATCCTTGGATCAATTAAAGCATATGTTAA
>CAZKFO010000113.1:0-4713 GCA_964552145.1 uncultured bacterium
CCGTCCCAGAGTCTCTATTTCCTTCAGCTTATACCCCTCAGGCGTTGGCCGGGTAACATCAATGTTTGTGACTTGGCCTATTCCAGAGGTTTTTTTGGCACTGAAGACATTAGGACGGATCGTTATCACCGCTGGAAAGGCTGTAAATCTCAGTCGAGCCAGAACCTTACCACCATACAAGGCTCGTGTAGCCTCCAGGTTCTCCTCAGCGATCTCTAAATGGCTGACATCAGAAGCCATCGCTGTATCTAGCGAAGCAGCTACACGAGGAGCAAGATCCTTACCCTTAGCGGTAGCTGGAAAAATGATCGCACTGTAATCACCTGATTCCACCGCTGAAACTACAACCTCCCCGTGACTTTCACTTAGATAAGTACTGAGAGCAGGATGCTCTGCCACAAGAATCTTATCTGCACCATATTCGGCAAGTTGACCACTGCAGTCACCAGCTCCGCTGTCACCCAAGACCAGAGCGTGGAGAGCAACACCAAGTTCTTTCGCGAGTGATGAAGCAGCAGAAAGAATCTCCTTAGTCACATTGCTTACAGAACCATCTCTGTGGTCTACAAACACCATAAGATTAGACATTACAGTACCCTATAACCTCCAATGGTTGATGATAGATATCGAACTCATACTTACAGAACTTTAGCTTCCTCTCTTAGGAGTCTAACCAGTTCTGAAACACCCTCTAATCCCTCTTCGACAATGTATACCCCATCCCTTTCAGGAGGATACTCCATGCCTGTCACCACTAGATGACTCTCTGGAACTTGAACATCTTTGGTGACTAATGTCTTCTTTTTAGAAGCCATAATACCCTTGAGAGAAGGAAAACGAGGTTCGAACTCACCCTTGGTTACTGTGATGACTGCTGGAAGTGTGACTTCGACCACTTCATTTCCTCCTTCAATTTGGCGCTTACAGGTAACAATAGATTCCTGAACCTCAAAGTTTGTGACATTGGTTACACATCGATAGTCAAGCAACGTAGCCACCATAGGTCCAACTTGTTGCTGATCGTCATCTCCGGCCTTAACACCGAATAAAACCAAATCGGGGCTTTTAGATTTCATCTCTTGAGCCAACACCTTAGCTGTGGCAAGACCGTCCATTGTTACATCACCGTTTAGGAGAGTCGCTTCATCGGCACCCAAGGCGAGAGCGTTGCGCAAGTTCTCTTGGGCTTCATCATTGCCTAGTGTCATCACGGTCACAGTTGACGATTCCTCTATCTCCTTCGCCCTAAGAGCTGCTTCCAAAGCAAACTCGTCATAAGGACTGGTAATATACTTAATGCCTTCGGGGTTTATTCCAGAACCGTCCTCCAAAAGCTTTATTCGTGTTTCAGTGTCTGGAACTCGTTTAATACAAGCGATTATTTCCAAAAATCTGCACTCCAATAAATTTATAAACTTTTATTGATTCGAATTTATTCTACTTGATTCTTCCACAACCCTTTAGGCTTTCTAGTCAGAATCCTTCCCATTGATTTCGACTTTTCTTCTTCTTGTTATATCGGCTTTCCATCCATCTAACAATTTTTCAGCACGTCTAGGAGAAGCCTCTTTTACCAGTTGTGGAGAGGTCTCAAAAACTTCAAAAACCTTCTCTCCAAATGCCGCTACAACCTCTTCAGCTGTCTTTTTCCCAATCCCTTGATAAGAGTTTGTCAAATATTTTACAATAGCATCCTTCTCCGTGGGAAGACCCATACTTCCAATATCGCTTAAGTGGTGGCCCGTGAACACCTTATAGCCACCTGTCTTTGCCACCTCCATTTTAATCACGCCATCCTGCTCTGCTTGGAGAAGAAATTTGCTGAATTTCTTAAAACCGAACTCAGTTTCATCAAACCTCCTATCTATTCTCAGCATTTTACGCTTAACATCAGAATCGATTAAAGACTCCTGACCTTTGTCGTTTTGATCCCGCAAGCAATCAACCATGAGCGCATACCCAGTCTGCAAATCAGGACTGTTGGGTTTAGATGAATCGTTGAGTTTCACAACAGATTTTTTAACGTTCGGCTTATCACCACGCATTACTTCATATTGCCCATTCTCCATTTTCTGGATTCCTATACTGTTTCGATTAGCCGCTTCGACGACAAACTTCGAAAACTTGTTAAATCCTAAGTCCCCCTCGTCAAAACTAGGATCCAGTTCGATCATAACTTGTTTCAATCTATCAGACCTCATAACGTCATTTCGGTCTATCATCTTGGACACTGCCTGTGCCACCAGATCCCAGGGATCTTTTGGATCAACGTCCTCTTCACTCATTTTTCTTAGTCCAGTCAAACTGTTATATGAGTAGTATTCATCACAGTTCTGGACTAATGTGTCTGAGGTAGATTCCTGTAAACCCACTCCTATAACATGTTTCCCATATTCTTTGAGCTTAATAACCAGACTAGAGAAGTCTGAGTCACCTGTCAGGAGTACAAAAGTGCTAATTTCGGGTCGGAGAAAAACTAACTCCAGCCCATCGATTGCCATACGAAGATCAGTGGCATTTTTCTTTGAACTCCCATATGCCGGTGCAAAAATCAATTCGACGCATGCTTCTGAAAGTGGCACAACATATTGTGGGTAACGTCTCCAGTCCGCATAAGCTCTTCTAACGGTGATTTTACCTGGTACGACATCTGAATCCAGCAAAACTTTCAATTCGTTGGATAAATCACTCCGCATGCCCATTGTCACATTGTCGAAATCGATAAGTAGGGCCGCGCTAGAAGTTGCCACAATCGGCAACCCCTGTCCCTCAGATTGAGGGTCATTCAGATAAGTTGTCATTTCTTTCTCACAGTATTGTGAACTGATGCTACTGTAAGACCTCTCGACCAGAGTCAAGTCTCAAATTTGAGCCACCTGAGAGTGGTCAGAGGGGTCGTTAGTTATAGCATTCAGTCCTTTTTAGACTTACTAACCAATCAATATAACATTAAAACCCTAACATAATAAGTTCAAATTAAAGAAAGACTGCTGTAGGCCCTGGACACGCTATCAAAGAGACCCTAGAAATTCCATTAGAATTCCCTCTTCGATTGTGTGACTCCAATCTTCCCCATTCCGCAACACTGAACCAATTCCGGAAATCAGGACGAATCGTCTTCCTCCTAGCTTTGATTTTTTATCAAGTCGCAAATGGTCCATGATTTCTTCCGAATTTAAATCTTGAGAACCATGATTTGAAATTCCTAGTTTTGCTAAGCAGCTTACTGTCGCTTCAAAGGTGCTCGGATCAGTCAATCCCAGTTCAATACCCAAACGGATTTCGAGTAGCATTCCCCGACCGACCGCAGTCCCATGTGACATAGTATAATGCTGAGCTACTTCCATTGCGTGACCGAACGTATGTCCGAAATTGAGAATTTCTCTTTTGCGGTGCTCGTGTTCATCCTCAGTAACCACACTCGCCTTGAGCTCTATAGAACGAGAAACTATTTCTTCAATTTTGTCCAAATCATAGTTAAGTAATTCTGGAATTAATTCGCTCAACTGGGCAAAATATTGAGGGTCCATAATCAGTCCGTGTTTGACTGCTTCTACTAGCCCCTGCTTACACTCGTCGACAGAGAGAGTACTTACTACTGTAGGGTCCACAATCACCAGTCTGGGAGGGTGAAATGCTCCTACAAGATTTTTTCCTGCTGAAACGTCAACACCTGTTTTTCCTCCCACAGACGCATCAATCATTGCAAGGAGACTTGTAGGTATCTGAACTACTGGGACACCTCTCATATATGTTGCTGCCACGAACCCAGCAACATCTCCAACGACTCCCCCTCCTAACGCTAGAATACAGGAATCTCTCCCAAATGATTTGGCTAACATTTTGTCTGTCAAATCGCACCAAGTGGATCGTGTTTTGTTAACCTCGCCTTGATCGAACACGAACAACTCTACGTCGAGACCTTCCTTCCTAAGATTATCTCTCAATGAGTGGCCATACAGCGAGGCGACATTTCTGTCGGAGATGATAGCGTAACGATGGCTGGTAGTATATTCGCCAAGTAGGCTGGGCAGAGAAGATAATGCGCCCTGTTTGACTAAAACGTCATAGGACGATTCCTCTCTAGTCCCTACATGGATTAGCGTGGAATCAGATCTAATTTGTTTCAAGTATCACCTCCACATCAGCCTCTGGGCCAATGTTTATACTCAGCCCAGCAAATCCGTCAATACTCATCGAGGATACCCTAACTTCCTCCCTCAACAATTCTATGTGAGATTCTACGGTTTCAGAAAATTCATTCCTATCTTCGACAGTATCCCAAAAACTAACCCACACGAGAGTCCTATTGTCCTCTATTCCTTCCAGCAACACAAATCTGTCTCCCCTCCAACCTTCGGCAGAACTCTTTCGTCCAGTCAATTCTTCGAGGAACAAACTTACTTCCAGCTCCCCAAGTGTGTTTTCATACAACTTAATCCAATTGTCAGATGGAGTGATCTCGATAGACCTTGGAACAATCATTTCCTCAATATCCGATCCGTCGAAATGCATAACCTGTTGAGTAGACTTTGGCAGTTTAGCTTGGAAAGGCACCGACTTGATCCCGTCCTTGTCACGCATCACTTGGACAAATCGGGCACCTTCTATATAGGGGAAAATCATCGTTTCCCTAAGTACTAAGGGAACCGTACCGAGCAATCCACCTTCGATTTCAGCGGATTCAAATCCATTCACAATCGATTTTCCAAA
>CAZKFO010000114.1:0-4710 GCA_964552145.1 uncultured bacterium
ATGCGATCCGTGACATTATAAAATTCCTTCCTCTAGATACTTGGCGAGTGCTGTTGTTATTCGCATAATGCCTTCCATAAGTAGACTGGGGCAATGGGAAGACTGAGATGTTCCTTCGTAATTTTTGGTACGCTGCGGCAATGCCGCCGGAGCTGGATGACGGTGTTCTTCTTGGGCGCTGGATCCTCGGCGAACCTGTGCTGCTATACCGAGCTACTGACGGCAGCATTGTCGCAATGGAGGATATCTGTCCGCATCGGTCTGCCCGGCTTTCATCAGGTGAGCGAGAAGGGGATTTGGTACGCTGTTTATACCATGGTCTCGAATTTGGAGCGGACGGAAAGTGTGTGCGCGTCCCCGCCCAGCAAGGTTCGCCATCAGACGGGCTGAAGGTGAAAACATATCCCGTTTTAGAAAAGTGGCGCTTGATCTGGGTTTGGTTGGGTGATCCCGAAAAAGCGGTCGCCGATCTCATTCCGGATTTTCACTGGAATGCTGATCCAAATTGGTACCCAGTTGGAGACTATATGCATCTAAATTGCCATTGGCAGCTTCTGGCGGACAATCTTATGGACCTATCGCATGAAGCATACGTCCACCGTGGCACTATCGGTACCGATGCTGTTTCTGAGACGCCGGCGACGGCCGAAAGAAAAGGAGACCTTGTAACGGTTGAGAGGGTTATGCCCAATTGTCCCGCACCACCGTTTTATCAAAAATTAAAAGGGTATGACGGGTTGATAGACCGAATGCACCGCATAAACTTTCAACCACCATCCACCATAACTATTGAGAGCAAATCGTCACCAACAGGATCCACGGATGCCCGTGACGCCCTCGAATATCGTGTTTTATGCGCCCTGACGCCCGAGTCCATAAAATCGACACATTTTTTCTGGTCTGTTCCACGAAACTTTAATCCGGAACAGGAAGTTACGGACATGATGTACCAGGGGTCAAAGGCGGTTTTCGAGGAGGATGTAGATGTTTTAAATCGTCAACAAGAAGTGCTTAGTAAGCGAGGCGATAATTTGGTTTGGCAAAACATACACTCTGACGCGGGGGCCGTGTATGCTCGGCGTATCATCAAAGAGCTGTTGTCCAACGAAAGCGTCGATAATGCTACCTAAGTTATCTTCAAGTGAGAACGAAGAGCAGTGTATTAGTGACCCATATTTGCGTAATTGTTGGTACATTGCCGGGTTACCTGAAGAACTTTCTGAGGCCCCCTTGGGTAGAGTTTTCCTTGGAGATCCCGTTGTCCTGTTTCGGGCAGTTGATGGAAAGCCCGCAGCATTAGAGGATCGGTGCTGTCATCGTCACCTGCCGTTGTCTCTCGGTAATGTGGTCGAAGGAACATTACAGTGTGGGTACCATGGTTTGCGGTTTGACCGGACGGGTGCCTGTGTTGAAGTGCCCGGCCAACGCAGAATGCCGCCGAACGCTAACGTTCAAAGTTATCCGCTCATAGAGAAACACAATTGTCTCTGGATATGGATGGGTGATGCTGAAAAAGCAGATGAGGCGTTGATCCCCAACATATTTTGGCGTGACAGCGCTGACTGGGATGCTGGCGGGGCCTTTTGGAATGTAGCTTCCGGATATAATCTCTTAATCGACATCCAACTCGATAATACCCACGCGCCGTTTGTTCATCCGGTGCAATCATCGAGAACCCTCCTAAAATAGACCGCCTGGAGCACGGTATCAGGGCGACGCGATGGATGATGGATGTGGTTCCTTCCCCGACTTTTGCGCGGGCAATTGGGAGTGAGGACAGGGTGGATCGTTGGTTGATCTGGGAATTTATTCCTCCCTCGCTGTGTGTTTTTGACATAGGGTGCGCGCGGGCCGGAACGGGTGCAGAGACTGGGGACAGAACCCACGGCGTGACGTTGCACACGGCGCATTTTATGACACCAGAGACGAACAAAACCTGTCACTATTTCTGGTCGGTCGGGCGTAACTACCGTATTGATGAACAAACAGTAAGCGATGCAATGATGTCGGAGTTTACAAAAATATTTTGTGAGGATGTGGCCTTTGTCGAAGCGCAGCAGCTTTCCCTAGATCGGTGTGTGGAATGGAAGCCGGTTGATGTTAGGCTAGACGCGCCAGTTCTTCAGGCGAGACAGATATTAAATAAAATGATCACGGAGGAGGTAAGGAGTTGAAGCTTTATACCTGGTTAAATGCCCCAAACCCTCGGAGGGCTAGTATTTTTATTTTCGAGAAAGGTATTGATATTGATATAGTTGAAGCCAGTGATCCCGATAATCCTGGTAAGCTGAGCGGAGAATACTGCGCAAAATACCCTCACCGCCGAGTGCCCCTTCTGGAATTAGAAGATGGGAGTTGGATAGGTGAAGCTGCTGCAATTTGCCGTTACCTGGAAGCTATTTTTCCCGAAAAACCCCTAATGGGCCGCAATCCCCAGGAGGCTGCGATTATTGAGATGTGGGATCGCCTGGTTGAGTGGGAAGGTCTAATGGCAGTCTCAGAGGTGTTTAGAAATACGCATAAACTCTTTGTGGGCAGAGGGCTTTCGGGGTATGTCCGAGATATTCCTCAAATACCCGATCTCGCGAAACGTGGTGAACTCCGCCTCGGAGTATTTTATGAGAAGATTGATCAAAAACTTTCTAAAACTCGTTATATAGCTGGTGATGAATTTTCGTTTGCTGATATAACTGGGATCTGTGCGATTGATTTTGCGATATCACGGCGGTTAGCAATTCCGGAGAAATGCGCGGAGGTGCACCGGTGGTATGGCGAGGTTTCAGCGCGACCATCTATTTCGGATTAGGCGATGAATATAGGGCAAGAGATATGTTACGAACAACTCGAAGATATGCGACATCACCGTTTTCTAATTGTTTGTTGATGTGTTGAGTGAACAGCTTGAAGCTTGTTTTATGTTTAGCGCTCGACGTTAACGACTTCTCCGACCTCCGACGACTGGACAATAGCTTCAAGTAAAGAGACATTTTGTATAATTTGCTCAGATGTGTTCGGGTAAGGTTTAATTCCCGCGATCGCGTCTGCAAAGTTTTCAAGGTTTGCCAATACAGGTGTCGCAACATTGTATTCCTTCATCTGGGGACGTCCATCTTTAAAGCAACTTGTTAGTGTCCAACCCTCTGGAGCCTGGACGTGGGCCTTATCCCGAACTTCGACCCAACCTTCAGACCCAAAGATAGCTATACGAGAAAAGAAGGGCGTATGTGTAAGGGCCGTAAGAGAGGCGGTACATCCATTTAGAAATTTTATTTGGGTTGTAAGCGTGTCCCCGTTTGACACTATCCCGCCATGGCATTCAACGGAAGAGAGTACTCGGTCTGGTTGTCCGAACAAGCTAATGGAGAGATCTGTTAAGTGGATGAGGGTGGCCGTCAGTCCGCCTGCTGGGCTCTCTGTTTTATTTAGGCGCCAATTAGAATCGTCGAATGCTGAAAAAAGATCATGGCTGAAATTTGCTTCAATGTGCATTAATGATCCGAGCTTTCCTGTTCGCGCCATTGCCATGCAGTCAACGATCGGTGGCTCGAAGCGACGCTCATGGCCAATTGCCACTTGGATGCCTGATTTATTAATGGCTTGCATCGCACGAAGTGCGGAAGCGCGATTTAGGCAGAACGGTTTCTCGCAGAAGACATGTTTACCAGCGTGTGCTGCAGCAATAATCTGTTCTTCGTGATAAGAGTGGGGCGTCGCTAATATCACCGCATCTATCTCATCATCTGAAAGAACGTGTGTTAATTTGTCCGTAAACGGGATTTGGTTCTCATTGGCAAAGGAGAAGCCAGCTTGAGCGTCGATATCTGACAATTTCAATACGTCGATCTTTGCACTGTTTTCAATCGTTTTCGTGAGTATTCTTCCCCACCATCCAAGGCCTATAATTCCCACATTTAGCATATTCATCCCCAGTGAAAGTGGCACTAACTTTCTTCTATTATAATACAACAGAGACGATGATCACGTGCTTTGAGGTCGCGAAAAAATTCTTATAGGATCGTCACTCTCCAAAGCAATAATAGAGCAAAAGTGTTTATCAATTCGCAAATTAGTTTTTTAACGTGTCCAGGTGGGAGACAACGTCGGCCAATTTCATAACGTCTGCGTACTTATGATGCATGTCAAACAGATTAACTTTATGATTAATGTCTGTTCTATCGTAGCAACACTCTTCCACGAGCGTGATATGAAAACCATTTGCTTTCGCATCTTGTACACCGGCCCGTAGGCAACCGCTCGTGGTGCCTCCACCAACGATGAGGCTTTGGATACCATAATTAATTAAATGAGATAAAAGGGGCGTGCCATAGAAACAGCTTGCCCGTTGTTTGTAGATAACGAGATCCCCGGCCTCAGGAGCTAATTCTGGAAGAATTTTATAGGCATTTTCAGTTTCGGTTTCCCTTTGCCGATTTGTAGGTTTCCCTTTATCTGAATGGCTTCGCTCGTCGCCAGTACTGTATATTATAGGCAACCCGGCATCCCGGGCCGAAGCTAACAATTGTTTGGCAGGTTCAACCATCGCCCACGCTCGTGCGCCACAGGAACTCGGGTGTTCTTTAATAACGTCTATAACATCCTGCTGACCGCCGTCGTAACTCGCTTGATAGACGTCGATCATTAAAACTGCGGGTTTGTCACCGACGTAAAGCTCTCGTTCATATGCTGAATATATTTCGAATGTTTCGTCAT
>CAZKFO010000115.1:0-4700 GCA_964552145.1 uncultured bacterium
CCTGCGCAAGCAGAGAGCTTGCGAATATTAGACCTAATAATATTTTCTTCATCTTTAACATCTTATCTCACAATAGCAAATTTACCTATGTGCTTAAACTCATACTCTTTACAATTTCCTATAGGACCTATGTCATCATCTTTGCAACCTTTACCCCATCTACCTCCTTCAACTGTATAGATATAAAGTCCAGGAGCAACTTTCTCTCCTTTAGCATTCTTTAAATTCCAAAAATAATTCCCATACAAATCATCACTAAACTTAATCCGCTTGACTCTCTCACCAGATGCCGTGAAAATATTAATTTCACATTCATTAGGCAGGTTGCTAAATCTTATCTTGTTTTCTCCAGGAGATTCATTGTATCCACTGCTTCCAAGGTATGGGTTGGGAGATACCGTAATCTTTTCTAAGTCAGATTCATCAAAACTGTTAACTTGACCCAGTAAACTTAAATCAGCAATCCAATTATCTCCATCAGCAAACCAAGTCCATGGCTCTATATCTACATAGATAGAATCTGAATTAAAATCATCCCATGGATATATAGCTGACCATGGGTTTACTTCACCTGATCCAGGCTGCACACCAGGTGCAATATCATCAGCAGAGTCATTTATCCACTTGGTTCCACCATACAATACATACGCTCCAACATCATAAGAGATTCCATCGTTCCATGGATCTACATCCAAAAATCCACCAAACTGAACCATAAAGTCATAGCTAAGCTCAAGAGTTAGAGTGATTTCAGGGTGAGGAACAGGATTAAGGCGCGTTGTAACAGTATCAGAAACAAATACGATATCTTCATATGTAGTCCACACACCATCACAATCACCTGTATAGTTATCAACATCTTCTGAGCCTGGAATTATTCCTTCACATATAGTTGCAGGGGTGAAGAGAGGTTGCTCAGCGTTTCCTCCATTATTATACCCCTTATCAATATGCCGCAGACCAACATACTTACCAGTAGTTTTATTTAATATTCTAAATGGAAGCAGTGTGGCTGAATCACCACAATCACTTCCAAAGAATGGGCCGCAATCATCTCCCAATGCAGCCTGATCTACCTCTAGCGCTCTATGGTTAGAATCTTTAATAAATTCTATACTATAGGTGTAAGGTGGCCTTTCATCAAATACAGCATCATTTGGAGTATAGTTGTACTTTAAACTATAGTTTATTCGACGATGTAAATTTTCAGGAAAATATTTCTCGCCAATTATAGGCACAAGATAGTCAGTCCCATCTACAACATAATCAATAGGATCATTTAAGTCGCTGTAATTGACAAAAGCTCCTTTAGATAATCCATACTCTCTAAATGGATTTAAAAATCTCATCCGCGTTCCAGATATAAAATCACTCCAATTACTAAAAGAATCAAAATCATCAAAAAACTTTATATCCATTCCCTCAACCTCATAATCAGGCAAAACAATCACATTGTCATCTACATTTAGAAAAGCGCCTGGTAAATCAAGCAGAGAATCTCTCTCAGAGTTCAACAATCCAGCATAAGGAATTCCACTGTCAAAAAATAAAGGCTGGCCATCATCGTCTACATAGTATGCATAAAGAGTAGGTGCACCAGTTTTTAAGTTTTCAAATGAATTTGTTTCATTTCCATTAGAGTCTTTTTTCATTCTTGCTTGCACTTCAAATTGGACTTTAATCGGTTGTAATTCATCCATATTAACTAGCTGATAAGATACTAAGCCGGTTCCTCTATTATCTGGATCTTCGTAGAAAATAGTATCAGACTCAGCTTCACTTGGAAAGTATACATTGGAAGCAAAGTACCCTGGAAGTACAGTTGAATAATTCCTTCCTCCTTCATCATCAATATCAGATTCCATGGTTGAAAATCCCAATCCATTTACATTTAAAAATTTACTCGGATTAGAGCTATACCACATTGTACAGATACCATCGCCCCAGACACCACCCTCTTCTCTACAATCATTAACAATGCACTGATCATTGGTGTTATCGAAGTCTCCCTTATCATCCCATATACCCTCTTCGCCAGGATAAGGAGCCTCACACGCAGCCTTTTTAGCGGCCCAATAATCTATAGTGCACTCATCATCAGCATAAGAAGAAAATTCATTTTCTGAACATTCTTCCTCTGACGTAATTGTGGTATCTACCGCAGGAATACAATCTCCATCATCTTCCCCATCGCAAGAAAGAGCTGCATCCCCATAAAGAGTAATAGTTGGATCTATATAGGTAGTCCATACTCCTGTGTCATACGATGTAAGTGCGTAAGTATATTCAACTCCATCAACTACATTAGTATCTAAGAAACTATGAACAAGGCCGGTGTTCTCACCTATATTAACCCAGTATGAGTAAGGATCATAGCCCTCTATATTAACACCCCTGTTATCAGATGAACAAAATCCTGATGAAAAATTACAGTGAGCATTATCCTGAGCTTCATTAAAGTCCCATTGCATAAATGGCTTCCAACCAACCCATTGTCCTTTATCATTATATATCTTATCATTTGCATCGCCCCACGTATCTCCACCATCGATACTTTTATAAAGACGATACCCTTCAAAATCATAATAACCTGTAAGACTATCAACAGAGTTCTCAGCTACTGTTCCCCAGCTAAGAATGACCGCCTCATGCTCAACTCTAGTTGACAAAAATGGCATATCTGGTTTGCTAGGCTGAGCAAATTTTACCATTAAATAGTTTGGTTCTGATGTAGCTCCAGCAGCATCAACCACACTAAGGGTGAACTCCAACTCCCCATAATTGTTTACACCAAATGATGGACGTATAAAACTTACAACAGCACCGTTAGTACCTTCAATCTCAGTAAATTCAACTGAATTTGAATCCCATATGTAATCTGCAATCTCTCCATCAGCATCAGTAGATCCTAACCCTGATAGGTACACTACTTGATTGTTATCCCACTGACCATTACCATTAATATCAATAAAATCTTCTCCAGGATCTCCAGGAGTATATAGTCCATCTCCAATATCAACAAACTGTTCTTCTTCATCCCAGCATCCATTCCCCATATCTACAAAGGGCTCATCATTATCATAGTATCCGTTGCTGTTACAATCAATATAATCTTCACCCTCTTCACATTCTTGTCCAATCTCCCAGCCAGGATCGCTACATGTATATACAAAGTCTCCAATATCATAAAACACTTCACATTCATCTCCATCAGCCAAACAACAGAGTCCATCGCCATTAGCATCATTGGTCATATCAAAACTACCATTTCCTTGATCAATAAATTCCTCTTCATCAAATATTAATATTGTAGAGTAAGAATCTATCCAAACATCATCAATTATACTAGCAACAGAAGCTGAAGCTTTTGGACATAAATTGTCAGCGATAGAGAATGTAAGCGTGAATGCAGTTGAATTTAAACGTGTATCATTAACAACCAAAGAAATTGAGTAAATGCCTGGTAAAGCATCAATGGTACTAAAGCTCGGTCTTTTCTTAGTTAAATCTTCTGCGCTTATAAGACCATTATCATCAATCCATAGATAGCTAATCTCTCCAGTTGGAGAGGTTGACTCGGATGCATCTAAAGTGATTTCTGTATCGCACACCTCAATATAATCTGGTAAATCAGTATAGAGCAATCCATCTAAATCAATATATGCAACCGCTTCTGGAGCTTCATAAACATATATAGTCACCTCACTATCACAGGAGCTACAACTATGTACTCCAGCATCATCAAATGTATCTTGTTCATAGTATAGCCATTCAGAGTCTTCAAAAGATGTTCCTGCAGATTGAGCCCAGTCTACATTCCCAGAAATAACTGTCGATTTCCTGACTAACACCCCATCTTTACTCGCAGCATCTTCTCCCGCGATACTCCACCCTCCAGGAGAAGAACCTGGATCATTTTCATCTCCAAATCTATCAATAAGGACTCCATCCTTAAATAAACCAACCCACTGTCTACCAACTATTTCATAAACAAATGGCATTACAGCTATAGTCAAACCCTCGATTTCAAATTCTGGAGTCAAATCTTCGTTTAATATCCCATCACTTTTTATAATTGCTAAAGTTCCATCGTGTCTTAAGGGGTCAATAATCATATTAGTCACTCTATCACCCGCTGTGGTATTAACACCAGAATCTACCAGACTAACATCACTATTAAACAAAAGAACTGCTTCGTAATCTCCATTTTCAGCCGATTTACCTCTCTCTACGATCCAAACCTCATATCCTGTCAAATCAACATCAGCACCTGTTCCATTAAAAATTTCAAGATACTTGTTTCTATTAGATCCAGCATCATGATATTCAGAGATAAACAAATCCTTTGCTGAATATTCATCAGAATCTACAACTCCATCATTCACAGTCAAGTTAAATGTAAGAACTGATTCGCTATTAGGAGCTGTAAAAGTTGGCTGTTCTGCGGTATCACTTGAAAGCTGCATACTAGAATTGCTGCTCCATTTATATGTCAAAGGATCTCCATCTAAGTCATATGATTTAGATCCATCCAGTGTGACCTCAGCATCAAAGCCAACATTGAAATCTGAGCCCTGATCTGACACAGGAGGATTATTAGCTAAAGCCAATCCCAGTAATAATATGTATAAATAGTTTATCATAATTAAAATGCGAGTCCTATGCCAAACTGATGAGTCTCATCAAGAACACCATAATTA
>CAZKFO010000116.1:0-4489 GCA_964552145.1 uncultured bacterium
GTTATGCACAAAGTAGAGATTATACATTAAATGGTAATCTTTCTAACTTTAAACTATATGATAGGACATTAAATGAACAAGAAATTTCAATGCTTAATTTATTTGCTCCAATTGAGCCTGGAATAATCATAGATTATCCCTTAGCTGAGGGAACGGGAACTATTATCTATGATTACAGTGTATTTGAAAATCACACAGTAGTTAATGGAGATTTTGAATGGACTTTAGACTATCCATGTAATTGCAGTGAATTTGGTATATGTACAGACATATTTTTGGAAGAAGATTTAATTGGTGATATTACTCAGGATGGTTCAATAAATGTTCAGGATGTTGTTGCAATAGTAGGATATATAATTGGCTCTATAGAATTTAATCAAACAGAGCTTCTTTTAGCAGATTACATTCAAGATGGATTTGTAAATGTTCAGGATGTAGTAGCTATTGTAGGTTTCATTATAGGAATTTAACCCCCTACTAAATGAGAGCATCAAAATGACTAACTTCTTACTAAATAAGGGTTCACTTTGGGCAATAGGTCTTGCTTTATTACTATTTACTGGATGCTACAAAGTAGAACCTAATTATTTACTTGTTGAGAATAGATTTACTGAAATCCAAATATTTGAAGAAGGAGAAGCAATCCCTCAAAATTATAGTATAATTAATGAATTCTTTATTGGAGCATATAATTATGATTTAAGTACTCTTGCATCAGGTGAAGACTGTGGTTTAACATCAGTATTAAACCAAGCTAGAAAAGAAGCAAAAGATATTGGTGGTGAGGCAATAAAAATCACAGCGTTAAACGCGCCAACAGTGAATAACCCCTGTTATACAATAAAGGGGTTTATTCTTACTAAAGGAGAACATCAAAATGACTAACCTTCTACTCATATTACTGCTACTTGTTGGGTGTTCTATTAAAGAAATCAATTATGACGAGGGACTCTATAAAGGAAAAGTTAAAGAAAATATTCGCCATGGAGAAGGGAAACTGTCATCAAAATATTATGTATATGAAGGTATATGGGAAGAAAATTTACTTGTAAATGGTAAAATTTATAGAAATGTAAATAATGAGGAAAATTCTATTGAATATTTTCAAACTGATGATGTGTTTATTAGTGAGTATTATTTAAAAACTTTAGATGAGGTTAAGAAGGCTTCTACATGGGAAGAAGCAATTAGAATATTAAAAATTTACCAAATAATATATAAATATACTGAAACTGAATATGATACTAGTATCATTAATGAGATTAAAAAAAGAGAAGATTTAATAGCTGATAAAAAAGAAGAAACAAGATTAAAGGATTTACCTAAAGATGTAATTGGGTTCTGGGAAGGTCAAAATATAGGTGAAGGAGGCTATGGTACATTAGTTTATATAAGATTTAATGATGATAATACGGGATTTATAAAGAATAAAACTATCTATCCCAATCCACTCACTTATGATTTCACATGGGATATTAATTCAAATTATAAATTTTCAATAGATTATAATGATGAAAAATATCCAACAATCAATAACATTGATATATTTGTATCAGAATATAAAGATAAATTTTATTTAGAAGATTCATCTGTTCCTTGGTTGAATGGGAAATACATTCGTACGAATAAATATAATGAAGTGGAAATATGGGAAAAAATAAATCCATCTATGACATATCAGAGTGTTAGAAATATTCTAGGAAATCCATTTGAAGAATATTGGATAGGTGATGACTATATTGAAAAATATGTTCAGGGAGTATCAGTAACTTACTATAAAAGTATTATTCTTACTTATGTCCAAGCCCCTGATGGAAATTATATAAACAATGGAACTAAACCACGTTGGTAGTAATGACTAACCTCCTACTCATATTATTACTACTTTCTGGGTGTAATAAGGACAACATTATAGATATGGCAAACTATGATCATTGTGATTTATATTCTCAATATAGTGAAGAATGTGAATCAATAATTGATGAATGTAATGAAAATTATGGGACATATAGTATAAATGATAACAATGAAAATCCAAGCTGGGATGGAAATGATGGCTGTTGCTGTGTTTTTCCTTAGAAAGTAATGATCAATCTTCTAACTATATTAAAACAGGTAAATCTATTTTTTTATCTATCAATCTGTTTTGCAACATTTTCTATTGTTGCAGTAGACAATGAAACAGGTGAAGTAGGAAGTGCAGGAGGGTCTTGTATTGCTGGTTCAATTATAATTAGCGACTTGCATGCTGGACAGGGCGCAATCCACACTCAATCATATTATCATCCTACAAATCAAAGCAATGCATCGTATTATATGGAACAGGGATATTCTCCTCAAGAAATCATTGACTTATTAGAGGCCAATGATGTTTCTGGGAACCCAGGGATTAGACAGTATGGAGTTGTTGACTTAGAAGATGGTGGACGTAGTGCATCATACACAGGAGAAGATTGTACTGATTGGAAAGGTCACATTAATGGTATCACATATGCAATTCAGGGGAATATTTTGCTAGGCCCTGAAATATTAGAACAGATGGAATACAACTTCATTAATACTCAAGGACATCTATCAAAAAGATTAATGTCATCTTTGGAAGGAGCTAAGGTTCCAGGGGCAGATTCTAGATGTTTAGATGAGGGAATTTCAACCTTATCAGCTTTTATTAGAGTAGCTCAACCTAACGATACAGATAGTAATTATTTTATTGATTTAAATGTTGATACAGTAATTCCTCATTTCGCTTCTACTGGAGAGTGGCTAGAGCCAATTGATAGTTTAAGTATCATGTATGATAATTGGCTAGATAATCAATATCCATTTGATCTAGGAGACCTTAATCAAGATAATAGTATTGATGTATTAGATATTGTAACTGCAATAAATATTATTCTGGGGCAGACACATCCATCTTTGGGGAATTCCTTTTTAGGAGATCTAAATCAAGATGAGATTATAAATATCCAAGATATTATACTTATTATTAATATTATAATCTAAATTGAGTTATGAGATACTTAATCATAATATTAATTGTAGGTGGATACTGGCTCTACAAGAGAAAGTATCTATTAAAAAGCATATTTGAAACCATTAAGATAAATCCTACTATTAGAAGATACCTCATGAGAATGCTATCATTATTATTATTTAGAAGATTCAGATAGCTAATGTTCTAATTTAACCTCTTTTGCAATCCATAACATGCTCCCATTTCAAGTATATTTTTTGTAAATTCAATTAAACACTTTGGGGATTTATGAAAAATTTATTTAAAAATTCAAAACGTGAGATATGGAATAAAATATCTAATGAGCTAGGCGGAGAGTATAAAAAAGGTGGTTTCTTTAAAACGGATGTATTGGAGTTTACTTATAAGAAATGGATTATAACTTTGGACACTTATACTGTCTCAACGGGGAAAACCTCTATTACTTATACAAGGATGAGAGCTCCCTTCTCAAATAAAAATGATTTTTATTTTAACATTTACAGGGAAAATATTTTTACATCCATTAGAAAAAAGTTTGGTATGGAAGATATCATTATTGGAGATGAATATTTTGATAAAAAGTTTATCATTCAATCAAATGACAAGGATAAAATAAAATTAGTTCTTCACGATAATGAGTTGAAGGAGCTAATACATGCGCAGCCCAATATATCTTTTAAGATAAAAGATGATGAAGGTTGGTTTGGAAAATATTTTCCTGAAGGAACAGATGAATTATATTTTGATTGTGCTGTAGTAATAAAAGATGAAAAGCGATTGAAGGATCTCTTTGAAATGTTTTCAAGATGTTTAGATATATTAATTGAGCTTGATTTAGCCTATGATGAAAGATCAAAGGTTAGATTAAATAATTAGTCGTTATTCATGAAAAATAGAATAAAGCTCTTTTCGTGGATACTTTTTTATATTTAAATTATATGCGATGAGAAAGTTAGTCATACTATACAATATTTTATTTCTGTTAGCCGGTAATGTACTATTCTCAGCAATTCATTTTATTCATGATCATCACGGGCATGACGAGCATGAAGTTTTTGAATGTGAAGAATGTATAATAGCCGAAAACAGCAATAATTATATATTAGATTCTCAAGAAATATTTTTTAAAGATAATACTAGAAGCGAATTCGTTTTAGAAAAATTTACTACTATCTTTTTAGATACTAATACACAATTCCTCTCCAGAGCCCCACCAATCTCCAAATAAATTTCAATCAAAATTATTTTTTAATTGGGCTTCATATAAGCCCAAAATAAATTTATTAAATCTTATTTAAGGAGATTTTTCCATGTTAAATACTAGTACAATAAAATTAATATTACTTTCATTTATAGTGTTAATTGTATCCTCTTGTAGCAGTCCTACCTCTTCAGAGGAGCATGCTGATGTTGATGGTCTAGAACTATTAATTAATGATGTCGTAGTATATAAAGAATTTGATGGTGCATACTATATCGATGAGACTGTATCTG
>CAZKFO010000117.1:0-269 GCA_964552145.1 uncultured bacterium
AAACAATTGATTTTTCCTCGTTAAGGACGATTAACACCGGTTCAACCACCGTACCCCTATCTCTCATAGACGCTTATCACGAACGGGGTGTTCCAATCATTCAAGTTTATGGCTCGACAGAAACTTCGCCGGTCGTGATACACCAGCGAATACCCGACGCCTTCAGCACGCGGGGTTCCACGGGGCGTGCGGCTCTCCATTGTGATGCCAAGATCGTCGATACGGATGGAAAAACATTGGGTGCTGAAGAGCGTGGTGAAATCGTCGTT
>CAZKFO010000117.1:279-4118 GCA_964552145.1 uncultured bacterium
CGTTCGGGGCCCCAACATTATGTCTGGCTATTGGGGTGATCCCACAGCATCGGCCGAAGTGTTGAAAGGCGGTTGGTTCTATACGGGCGATATTGGTCATACTGACAAGGACGGGCTTTTCTACGTCGACGACCGCGTCAAAGACGTAATTATATCTGGCTCCGAAAATATTTATCCCGCGGAGTTAGAAATGATACTCGATCGTTGTCCCGGTATTGAAGAGAGTGCAGTGGTAGGGCGTTCGGACGACAAGTGGGGCGAAGTACCGGTAGCCATAGTGGTTCTGAAAGCTGGAACAGAACTGTCCCGCGGTGCCGTGGTTTCTTTATTCGAGGGTGAATTGGCCCGTTTTAAGCATCCTAAAGATGTATTGTTTGTTGAAGCGCTCCCCCGAAACGTGATGGGTAAGGTGCTCAAGTATGAGTTGAGAGAGATGGTGGGTGCGTCAAAAATACATTAGACTGGCCGCATGACTACAATGCGTTCCGACCGGCACGCGATCGGCGTACTTCTGCTTATCGTTTTCCTGGATATGCTTGCATTCGGAATAATCATTCCGTTTACGCCTTTTTGGGCGGAGCGTTACGGGGCAAGCCCGTTTATGGTTACGCTTCTATTTTCGACTTATTCTTTGTTTGCTTTTTTGTCTTCATTTCCGTGGGGAGTGGTCAGTGACAAATGGGGAAGGCGCCCCATACTCTGCTTAAGCGCCTTGGGAACAGCTCTCTCATTTGCTTGGGTTAGCCAAGCCGACGCCCTTTGGATGTTATTCGCGGCAAGGGCGCTTGGCGGGCTTATGGGTGGGACGATTCCCGTCGCGCAGGCCTATATAGCAGACGTCACCCCACCCGACGCTCGCGCGGGACGACTGGGCTTGATGGGTGCTGCAATCGGAGCCGGGTTTGTGTTGGGTCCGGGTATCGGGTGGCTATTAACGAGTGCCGGTACCAGTGAAGCTGACTTTAGGACGGCGTTTTTAATAGCGGCAGCCGTCGGCGCACTGGGCTTCTTGGGAGCTTTATTGTTATTAGGAGAGCCATCTGCCAGGCAGAAAAATGAAGAAACGAATGCTTTCGTTGGACGGTTGAGGGCCTTTTCTATCGCCGGACGGACGGCTGGCGTCCTGTATCCACTTGTTATCTTAACGTTACTAGCATTATGCATGGCGGGTCTCGAAAGTACGTTTGCGCTTTGGACGGAAAGACAACTCAAATGGGGGGTCCGTGAGGTGAGTATCTTTTTCTTGTATGTGGGATTGATTATGGTTCTCGTACAAGGTGTGATGGTTCGCCGGATGGCACGGCGTTACGGTGAAGGCGTTCTGGTAGTGATCGGTGCCCTGATGATGTCCTCGGGCTTTGCAATGGTTTTGATTGTTTACACCTCGCCCCTTGCGTTTGTTGGCGGTGCTCTAATTGCCATTGGTTTCGGGTTGGCTAATCCCGCGCTGAGTGCTCTTATTTCAAGAAATACACCCGACGAACAACAAGGCGCCGCTATGGGTGCATCTCAATCAGTTCAGTCTTTATGCCGCATAATAGGGCCAGTGGCAGCAGGTGCGGCTTTTGGCGGCTTTGGGCGCGACGCACCCTACCTGGTCGGCGCTGTTATTCTGTTTGTTGCCTTTTTAATCGCTTTACGAGTGCTAAAGGTTGTCCGCCCAAATTAATCGTCTGGATAAATCGCGCTTGAAGGGATTTGGGTCCAAGCGGCGGGGGCAGCTGCTTTTTCAATCCGTTCGTCGCGCGGTAGGTCGTCGTCCCAGAGTGCTGCTATAAAACGCATCGCCGTTACTCCATCAGAGTCATCAGACGCAAGCCAGGTGATGGGCTTCTGCATTACCGGCGCCTGGATCAAATCATTCCGAGGAATACCTGACACCTCAGGTATCATTCGGGTGTTTACTGGGCCCCCAGGGATCAAAATATTAGCGGTCACGCCTGTGCCTTCGAGGTCCTGGGCCATGATACGGGTGTGTGCTTCTAGTGCGGCTTTTGTCGGCCCATAGGCCCCCGCTCCAGAAAGATACATAGTGTCTAAGCTTGTTGTGACGTTAACGATGCGACCCCACCCCCTCTCAATCATGTATGGAACACAGGTCTTTGCCATAAGCTGCGGGCCAAAGATATTGACCCGTAGCATTGAATTCCAGAGATCATCGTCTAGGTTCCAAAATTTGCTGGGGTTCACGAAAAAGCCAGGAATTCGTTCGGGTCCTACTACGGCGTCATTTACCAGAATGTCCAATGAACCGAAAATCGAGATTATTTCATCTACAGTGTCTTTGGCCCGCTCGGCATCTGTGACATCGCAGATGATGGCCTTAACTGACCCTTGACCCCCAGAATTCTCAGCTTCTTTAGCCGCGTCATCCAATACGTCCTGGTCTATATCGATCATGGCGACTTTTGCACCGGCGCCGGAGAGAGCAACTGACATCGCCCGACCCATTCCACGGCCGGCACCCGTCATTAACACTGTTTTTCCCTCGAGAGTTCGTTCGGTCATTTCGTGCCTCTTTTCTGTGTTGCTTTAGCGCTCTTCTTCTGCCCAGGCACTTGGCCTTTTCGAAACAGATCCGATCTGAGCCCAGGCGCTGGGAGCTCCGGCAATTTCAATCCGTTCTTTTATGGGAAGCGTCTCATCCCAGAGAGCGGCTATAAACCGCATACTCGTGATGGCGTCAGCGTCGGTAGAACACAGCCAACAGATCGGTGGGCGCATTGCTTCGGGTTGGACGAGTTCCTCGCGATCAAAACCCGTGGCTTCCGGGATCATCCTCGTGTTTGCTGGGCCACCCGGAATGAGCACGTTTGCAGTCACCCCTGTCCCTTCGAGGTCCTGGGCCATTATGCGTGTATTAGCCTCTAACGCGGCTTTGGAGGGTCCATAAGAGCCACAGCCTCTAAGATACATGGTATCTAGGCTCGTCGTAACATTAATAATTCTTCCCCAACCTTTTTCAACCAAGTGGGGCGTAGCGAAGGTGGCCATTAATTGCGGTCCGTAAGCGTTTACTGTGAGGACCCGGTTCCAAAGGTCCGGTGCGACTTCCCAAAACTTTGGTGCATGAGCAACAAAATTGTCGGTAAAGAATTGCGGTCCCATCGCGGCGTCGTTGATCAAAATATCAAATCCGCCAAACGTCTCGATTGTCTCGTCGATGGCCTTTTGCGCGCGATCCTCATCCGTGACGTCGGTGGGGATTGATAGAGCACAGCCCTGGCCGCCTGCAGCTTCGACGTCAGCCACGGCTTGATCGAGTATATCCTTTTCTAGATCTAACAGCGCAATCTTGGCACCTTTTGCGGCTAGTCCTTCCGCCATCGACTTTCCCAGGCCCCGGCCGGCTCCTGTAATTATGGCCGTTCGGCCTTCAAGGGGGCGTTGTGTCATTCTTTTTTTCTCCTGTCCTGCTTTATAATCAGCGTTTAATCGATGCCGGTAAAATTGCTTGCTTGCCGAGTTGCGGCCAAGCGCACGGCGCCGCCGCCAAATCAAGTCCTTTATCCCAATGTCCAGCGATAAACCTTTGCCCGTTGTGCCCGTCGGATTCGTTTGACGCTAGCCAAATAGCGGGAGCCTCCATTTTCTGAGGTTGGATCAAGGCGTCGCGCGGGATACCTGTGGCGTCGCTAATCATCCGAGTATTTGCGGGCCCACCCGGAATAAGCACATTCGCCGTTATCCCTGTTCCTTCCAGGTCTTTAGCCATGATAGCCGTCATGGCCTCCAGAGCCGCCTTCGAGGGTCCGTACGCGCCCATTCCAGGGGCATACATCGCATCAAGCGCGGTCGTAATATTTACGATCCTCCCCCAACCGTTCTGTATCATATAA
>CAZKFO010000118.1:0-4084 GCA_964552145.1 uncultured bacterium
ATGAAGTTCTTTTACAATGGGAATCTAATAGCTTAGCAGAATCTTATAATATATATAGAAATGGTGAATTAGCAGGCAACACCTCTACAAATAATTTCATAGATGGACAACAGGGAGGCTGGGGCCTTAGTTTCGATACTGAATATTGCTACACAATAGCAACTGTTGAGCACGATGGAAATGAAGGCATGACTTCAGATGAAGTATGCGCTATAACTCTACCTCCATATCAGGCATTCTTGCAGATTGATACAAGTTTAGCTAATCAAGAAATTGCAGCAGAAAGTAGTCCATTTGGTGATCTAAATGGCGATGGAACTACTGATGCTGTGATTATGGTTAAAATGGTAAATTTTCTCCCTGTTAATGGCTACCAATTCAACTTTAATATAGATCCTAGCATTGTAGATATAACTACAGCTATTGATGGTACAAATATCCAATTTGAGATTTGTATTTCAGAGGCAATGGACGTTGGAATGAATGAGTTAGCTGCAACTGCATATTGCGAAAATACTGGTTATGGTAATGGTCTTACTACCCAAATGAGCAATCCCGGAGCTAATGGAACCGTAATTGGTTTTGATATGATGGGAGAAAATGCTATCCCACCTGGATATCCAGGTGATGGAGGTTTTGAAGGGAATCTTTTAGCCCTACTGGTACTAAACTCAGAGTATAGTGGCCCTGGAAATGAAGTAGCTGTTACCATATCTAATTTTGTTATATCTGGTATAAATCCATTTACAGGCAATAATGTTTCTCTTGGAGCATGTGACGCAGACCTTGATCCATTTAATGGATGTTTTGATACATCTATCTTTAATACTCCAACTGCTGATTGTCTTGGAATCCCAGGCGGTTCTGCTGTAATAGATGAGTGTGGTGTATGTGAAGGTGATGGTTCTCCTTGTTTCTCTGATGGTGATGTTAATTTTGATGGTGGATTAGATGTGACAGATATAGTCTTAATGGTTGGATTTGTATTAGATACAATAGATCCAACAGAAGAACAATTTTTAATTGCTGATATAAATGACGATGGGAATGTCAATATATTAGATGTGATACAAATAGTAAATATAATTTTAAATTAATTTTATAATACATACTATTACAAAAATTATATTTATTTCATCTTAAGTATTCATTAAATTACAATCACTATGAAAAGAATATTAGCTATACTATTATTACCTGTATTTATCTTCTCTGAAGAATTAGAATACTCTTTACAAGATTATAATACAACTTCACCAACATATGGAATGAATGTATGGAATCCTGAATATGCAGGCTATATCACCTTACATTATTTTTCCTCACAAGGCTGAGCAGGCTGAACATCAACCTTTGGGCAGTTGTCCAATTTCCAAGATGAGCTAAGAAATGAAGATGGATATGAAAATGTAGTTATTATAGCCGTTGGACAATCTAATATAAGTGGATTTAATAATAGCTTTTGCTCTAACTCCAATCTTCCGCTTGTAATGGATCAATATCCAGCTCTTCCCATTAGAGATCAGTTCTCTCCTTATGGGCAGCACAAACAGATAGTTATCCTCGACTACGATGGAAACCTCCTTGGATCTATAACCCTAAGTAATAGACTTAGCACTACTGCAAAAAATTATATAAGAAACATGATATCAGAGAATTATGAACAAGTTATCTTAGGAGACGTTAATGGAGATACTATTCTTAATGTGCAGGATATAATACTGCTTGTTAATATAGTCCTAGGAAATCAAACAGAATCTGATGTCGCTGATTTAAATACAGACGGTTCTATTAATGTTTTAGATATTATTGAGCTAGTGAATCTGATATTAAGTTAATATTTAATTCCTACTATTTATGAAAATTCTCTCCTTATTACTATTAATAGCATCCCTAATAGCTCAAGAAAATAGCTGTGTATCAGATAATTCAGTGATTAATAGGTCCTACTATAGTGTTGGAGATACACTATCTATAGAAGATCAAGCTATACTATTTCCAGTATGTAATGGATCAGATAATTATCTCACTGGAGACTCATTCTCTTTCTCTGATTTTAATGGAAGCCAAAATGGTGGAGATTATAAAATAACTCTTATTAGTATGAATGCAACATGGTGACCTGCCTGTTATGATTACATCAGTTTGATGGATCAGTTAATAGAAGTTGTTGAAGAATATAATGAACTTGAATTTTTAGTTAGCCTTGACTATAGCTCTCTAGAAGAAGACCTCTACTCTTGTAGCGAATGGGCAGATTTATATGTGGAGCTAGGTGATTATGATAATAATCCTCTAATTTTAAATGGTGATCCTAATCATGACATTTGGAACATGTTTGCAGGGACAACATACTCAGCATATGCATTTATTGATCATCATATGGTTGTAAGATATAAGTTTGATATGCCTAATCTCTATGATTTTCAATATACCTATATCCCAAATTTAATAAACTCCATGTATGGATGTACCGATATCAGTGCATGCAATCATGATGATGGGGCCGTTTATGATGATGATTCCTGTAGCTATGGACAAGAATGTAATCAATGTGATGAAGCAGAAAATCAGTTAACATGCATGGATATTGATGGATGTATGTGGATGGGTAATCACTGTATGGAATCAAGTGATAACTGTATGGAATCCGATAATGAATTTGACTGCATGGATACAGAAGGCTGTTATTGGATGGGAGATCATTGCATGACTGGATCAAATTGCACCGACCCCATCGCGTATAACTACAATCCAATTGCTGATATCCTTGGGGATGGAGATAACTCTTCATGCCTTTACTCATCGTTTATTAATTTTGGTTGCACATACGAAAGTGCTACAAATTTTGATCCTTCTGCACATGTTGATGATGGCTCATGTGAATATCTCTATGGAGATACAAATAAAGATGGAGTAATTAATATATTCGATATTATAGAAATAGTAAATATAATCATGGATATGTTCTAATAAATAACTAATGAAGTTTCTATTCAATTTAGATAAATTTAATCTCTAAATTTATTTAGTTAATACATGAAATATCAATTTAAAATAACTGGATATGGATATCATCTTCCAAGCAAAATTGAAACAGCTGAAGAACTATCAAAAAAAATAAATAAAAGCGCTAAATGGATTGCATCTAAAGCTGGAGTAGAAGAACGAAGAATCTCTAATATTGATGTTGACGCCATGGGCGCAATTGCCGCAAGACAAGCTATTGGTGATAAAAATCCTCCTGATCTAATTATTAATGCATCGGGAGTACCAAAACAAACGATACCTGATACATCAATTTTCATCCAAAAAGAACTTGGTTATAGCGGAATCCCTTCATTTAGTGTGCACTCAACATGTCTATCATTTATTACCGCAATAAATGTGGCTGGAGCTCTAATTAGCTCTAGTGCATATAAAAATGTTCTTATTGTATCCTCTGATAGGGGGACAAGAGGAAGAAATTTTAATGAACCTGAAAGCGCAGCACTTCTAGGTGATGCTGCTGCTGCTGTATATATAGAGCGATCAGATAATAAACAAAAGGGAATTATTGATTATGAGATGAGTTCATGGCCTGAAGCCGCTAATCTAACAGAGGTTAAAGGTGGAGGGACTTACTTGCATCCGCAAGACTCAGTAACGAAGGATGAGGATAATCTTTTTTCTATGAATGGTCCCGAGGTATTTAAGTATACACTACCCAAAGTACACAAAATGATAATAGATATACTAAGAAGAAATAATATTCATCAGACTGAAATTGACTTATTAATTCCACATCAAGCCTCAGGGTTAGGTGTTAAGGCATATTCAAAGTTTGGAGGTTTTAAGGAAAAGAAAGTCATGAATATTATAGAGAAGACAGGAAATTGTGTAGCAGCATCTATCCCATTAGCGCTAGCAATGGCATATGAACAAAAAAAAATTAAGGCGAATAGTCTCATATTTCTTGTAGGTACAGGTGCGGGACTATCAATCGCCAGTACTCTTATAAAACTGTAACCTATTGTAATAATTTTATATTTCCAAATTTATCCACGCTTATCGTGCAATTGAGAGATGATTCCATCTAGGATAA
>CAZKFO010000119.1:0-4067 GCA_964552145.1 uncultured bacterium
AAGAGCTATAGGTGTAGATACAGGTGGATCCAATGTGCAGTTTGGAGTAAATCCTAGTGATGGAAGGATGATTATTATTGAGATGAACCCTAGAGTCAGCAGGTCATCAGCTTTAGCATCCAAGGCAACAGGATTCCCAATTGCAAAGGTTGCTGCTAAGCTAGCAGTAGGATATAGACTGGATGAAATTAAAAATGAAATAACAGGAGAAACGATGGTTGCATTTGAACCATCTATTGATTATGTGGTAACTAAAATCCCACGATTTGATTTTGAAAAATTTCCTGCATCAGATGGTGTTTTAGGAATTCAGATGCAATCAGTTGGTGAGGTGATGTCTATTGGAAGAACGTTTAGAGAGTCAATCCAAAAAGCCTACCGTTCTCTTGAGGTTGGATTAAGTGGAATGCATCCTAAAAAGAGTGACTATAGAGATCTTGATATAGCCAAGATAAGATTTCCCACCGCTTTCAGATTACTTAAAATTAAACAGGCTTTTGATTATGGTAACAGTATTGAAGATATATATGAGCAAACTAAAATAGACAGATGGTTTTTGCATCATATTAAGATTATATCTGAGTTGTATTCATCCTTTGATGTTAATGATAAAAATACATTACGAGAGATGAAAGAGGAAGGATTTTCCGACTCTCAAATTAGTATACTAACTGATATAAGCGAAGAGCATATTAGATCAATTAGAAAAAGAAATGGAATTATTCCAACTTTTAAAACAGTTGATACATGCGCAGCTGAATTTGTTGCTAAGACTCCATATTGTTACTCGACATATGAAACAGAAAATGAAGTTGAGTCACTTGAAGGTAAAAAAGTAATGATTCTTGGGGGTGGCCCCAATCGGATTGGCCAGGGGATTGAATTTGATTATTGTTGTGTGCAGGCCGTTTTAGGTTTAAAGGATATTGGCTATAAAACAATTATGGTTAATTGTAATCCAGAAACTGTATCGACAGATTTTGATATTTCTGATCGGCTTTATTTTGAACCGCTTACATTTGAAAATGTAATGGATATCATAGATATTGAAAAGCCAGATGGAGTATTAGTTCAATTTGGAGGTCAAACTCCACTTAACATTGCACAGAGATTAAAAGGGGAAGGTGTCAATATTATAGGTACAGATCCCGACGCGATTGATTTAGCTGAAAATCGAAGGAAATTCGGAAAAATATTAAATGAGCTTAAGATCGATGCGCCCAAATTTGGCACAGCGCACTCTATTGATGAAGCTGTTAATATTGCAAATGATATTAGCTACCCCGTTCTTGTTCGACCTTCATATGTTTTAGGTGGTCGAGGTATGCAAATTGTTTATGATGATGAGGGTTTATCTAAATTTGTTAAACAGGCAACAGAGGTGTCAGGAGACCATCCAATTTTGATTGATAGATTTCTAGAAGATGCCTTTGAATTTGATGTGGATGCTCTTTGTGATGGTGAGGATGTACTCATTGGTGGTATTATGCAGCATATTGAGGAAGCGGGAGTACATTCTGGAGATTCATCATGTGTTCTTCCTGCTTATACACTCTCAAATGCTCTTAGAAAGAATATTCAATCATATACAAAAGACTTGGCATTAAAGCTAGAAACGCGAGGATTAATTAATATTCAATTTGCTATTAAGGATAAAAAAATATATACTTTAGAGGTTAATCCAAGAGCAAGTCGTACAGTTCCATTTGTAAGCAAGGTAACCAATGTTCCTCTTGCAAAGTACGCAGCTCAAATATCAACGGGAATGATGATACGAGATTTGCATATTAACTTACCAAGAAAAGATTTAATCGCTGTGAAAAAACCGGTATTTCCATTTAATAAATTCCCTCAGCAAAATATATTTTTATCTCCAGAGATGAAATCAACTGGAGAGGCAATTGGGTTTGATAATAAGCTTGGTTCGGCATTTGCAAAAGCAGAGTTTAGTGCGGGGTCTAACCTCCCCACCTCTGGTACAGTATTTATATCTGTTAATGAAAATGATAAACTTAAGTCCATAGCACTTGCACGTGATTTTGAAGATTTAGGTTTTAAGATTATCGCTACCTCGGGGACATCAGATTTATTAAATGATAATGGAGTTTTTTCTGATAGTATTTTCAAGGTGGGTGAAGGACGTCCAAATATAGTCGATGCTGTTAAAAATAATGAGATTGATATTATTATCAACACACCTCTTGGTGGAGCAGCTAGGGAAGATGAATATGAGATAGGAAGATCTGCTATCAGATATAAGGTGCCGGCATTTACCACTATGCCTGGAGCGCAAGCAGCAGTTCGAGCTATTAGAACAATTAAGCTAGATAGCTTTCAGTATAGAAGTCTACAGGAGATATTTGATTAGTTGAATATTGGACTTCAGATTACTAAGAATGTTGAAAAATACAATCACCTTATATCTTTTCTTGATTTGAAAGAATTTGGAGATGTTTCCTTGATTCATATTAAAGATGAAAAATCTCTTCAAAAGAATTTTAAAGATTTAGATGTTCTCGTTTGCTATCATATAACTCCGGAATTATTTAGCTACCGTTCCGATAGATTAAAATGGATTCACATTGGAGCATCAGGAGTAGATGGAAATTTATTTAATGATTTAATTAAGAGTAGAGTTATGGTTACAAATTCCAAAGGGATAAATTCTAAACCTGTTGCAGAGTTTACTATGGCTCAGATTTTATATTTTTCAAAAAAAATTAAAGAATGTGAGAATTTTAAAGAAAAAAGAATATGGAATCAATGGGAGTTAGCTAAAACAACTACTCAGCTATCAGAATCAACTTTGGGTATTATAGGGTATGGTGAGATTGGTAAGGAACTATCCAAGCTTGCTAAATCATTTGGAATGAGGGTAATTGCGACTCGTCGCCTTCAAAAAAAAGTAGAGAATAAAAAATATGTTGATGAATTAGTTCCACTAGCAGAGATAAATAGAATATATAAAGAGAGTGATTTTCTATCTATTGTATGCCCTCTTACTCCCAAGACAGAAAATTTAATTGATAAGCATTCTTTTAAACTAATGAAGGATTCTGCATTTATTATTAATACCTCAAGGGGAAAAATAATTAACGAAGAAGATTTAATATTTGCGCTTCAAAATAATCATATTTCTGGAGCAGCTTTGGATGTATTCTCAGTTGAACCTCTTAATAAAAGTAGTAAGCTATTTAGTCTTGATAATGTTTTACTATCTCCACATATATCAGGAAATTTTTCAAGCTATCAAGAAAAAATGATGCGTCAATTAAGTGAAATGGTTATAAAATATATATCAAACAAAGCACTTAAAAATAGAGTTTGTAAAAAAAGGTTATACTAATGACGCATGAGCTTTATCCTAAAATTGAACCTTATAATACTTTTAGATTACAAGTTTCTGATATCCATGAGATATTTGTAGAGGAATCTGGAAACCCCAATGGGAAGCCGGTAATATTCTTACATGGTGGGCCAGGCGGTGGGATTGAACCTGTTTATAGACGTTACTTTGATCCTGAAAAATGGAGAATTATAATTTTTGATCAAAGGGGGTGTGGGCAGAGTACTCCACATGCTGAACTTAGAGAGAATACCACTTGGGATCTTGTGAATGATATTGAGAAAATAAGAGAAAAATTAAATATAAGTATTTGGACTATATTTGGAGGGAGCTGGGGGTCCACATTATCATTATCCTATTCTATAACACACCCAGAGCGTTGTAACGCACTCATCCTGAGAGGAATATTCTTATTAAGGGAAAAAGAAATAAACTGGTTTTACCAAGAGGGATGTAGTTACATATATCCAGATGCATGGGAGAAGTATTTAGCTCCAATTCCAGTAGATGAAAGAGATAATTTAGTAGCTTCATACTATAAGCGACTAACATCAGATAATGATGAGGTGCGCATTGAAGCTGCAAAAGCATGGTCAACTTGGGAAGCCTCAACAAGTAAATTAATTCAAACTGAAAAAGCCCTGCATTCATTTGATGATACAAAAGTTGCTGAAGCATTTTCTAGAATCGAATGCCACTACTTTACTAATGGGGGTTTTTT
>CAZKFO010000120.1:0-4048 GCA_964552145.1 uncultured bacterium
TAACCCAATCTAAATTTTCATCCTTAAAGAAATAGGTCTCTTTCTTTTTAATTAAAAATCTTTCTAAATCTCTAACCGTTTTCTTGAATTTCTTATTTTTGAAATATGATTGGAAGAATTTTTTTGAACTTAGAGTGTCTAGAGAAAAATCTTCATATGAATTCAAAGCATCTTTTAGCTTGTCAAATTCTCTTTCACCTTCAATTTTATACTGAAAGTTATATTCTTCAATATAATTTTTAAAACTACGAGCCATTTTTCTATTTATTTTCTTAATATCAATATTTTTATCAATAAATTCACGATCATATTCGCTGATAGGAACACTTAAGTGAGGGCTAGTAATGTTATTGCTAAGTATTCCTACATACCAGCTTATAGCCTCTCCTTGCAACTGAATTTGTTTACTTATAGATTCAAGCTTACTTTTAATATCATTAATACTAGTATTAATCTCCCCATAATTCACTCCATCAATAAATCTCTCGCTATCATCTAATTTTTTCAATTCTATAGAATTCATTATTCCTAACAATTTAAGTATTATTTGATATACATTATGTCCAGCTACTACTAAAGGACCATTTTGAAGACCATTTTCAACCTCTTCTATGTACGTTTTTAAGATTTTAGAAGTAGGACGCTTACTATCAAATGGACCTGAAGAAAAATAATTTTTAAAGTTATATACATGATAAACAATATTGTCAAGGTCTTTATTTGTTAAATTTTGATATTTCTCATACTTATTAAGCTGCTTGTATATTTTATTAGCTTCTTGAATAACAGATAATTTTTTATTGAGATCAATGATTAAGTTTTTATTACTACTTAATCTTTCTGAGTAATCATCATACCCCTTCAAAGCATCTATGTAGAAAATGTTTGAATCTAAAATTGAATAACTATCAGGGTATTTATTCATAATAAAGTGTTTATACATAGCAATGGAATTATTTGTCAATGAGGAATAAATATTCTCTGAAAATGACACAAATAATCTTTCACTTTTCCATAATGATGCAACAAAAGATGGCATTCTATCTTTATTCATTTTTATATCAGGAAGTATACCTTTCCCTCCTAAAACTTCTCTCATATTTAAAGTATAAAAAACTGAATCTTTCTTATCTAGTCCATCTGTTAATACACCATTACCAAGATAATCAGATTTTTGAATTAGCCTCCCACTCGGTAAATAATATTTAGCTGTTGTCACCTTAAGTGAGATACTGTCATTTAACGTATTTGTTATCTGTACTAATCCTTTTCCAAATGATTTTTCACCAATTATAATAGCCCTATCTAAATCTTGTAAAACTCCTGAAACTATTTCACTAGCAGACGCGGACCTTTTATCTTGGAGTAATACTATGGGTACACTAGAGTCAATATTAGGCTCATTTCTTGAATAATATTCAGAATCTCGAGTTCTTCCTTTTCTATAAAGGATTGGATTATCTAAGTCTATAGGAAGTAAAGTATCTAAAATTTTAATTGACTCATTCAATAAACCGCCACCATTTAGACGCAAGTCAACAATCAATCCCTTCATACCTAAATCAGATAATTCATCTAAACCTTTAGCAAACAGTTCAGAGGTGTTTTTTGAGAATTTATTAATTCTTATATATCCAATTTTATCTTCGTTAATCCCCCAATAGGGCACATTGCTAACTGATATATTTCCTCTCCTTAAAGTAAATACTTGCTTTGATTTTTCTTTTTTTCTGTATATAGTAATATCCAATTTGTCATCAATCTCACCTTTAAGTAGTTTTACTGCTTTTCGAACCCCAATATTAATTGCATTTGTTGTATCAATCTGAATAATCATATCTCCTGGAGATAAACCTTCAAAGTAAGATGGACTATCTTGATAGACACTTGTAACAATAATAGTATCTCTAACTTCATCAATTGATATGCCAATACCTCCATACTTTCCTCTTCTGAGCACTTCATAATTATCTTTACTTCTTCCCATTAATATTTTGGTATATGGGTCTAGAGGTAACATCAAACCCTTAATCCCAGATAAAATAATCTCAGGTTTATTTATAGAATCAACATATGTTGTGCTTAGCCTATCAAACACATTCTGGAATAATTCTAAATACTCTTCTGCTTCTTGATCATGTTTAATTTCTTTCTTTACTCTAGGAGAAGATTTCTTTTGAGATAGCAGAAAGTCAATTTGCATGCAGAATAACAATAAAAATGATAGAATTAGATTCATAAACTAAAATCCTTACTTATTCTAACCCAAATAAGGTTATGAAGCGTATCTACATCTAACATTGCATCTAAAACAAGATATCGATTTGAATGTTGACTAGCAAGCTCCTTGTATCCGGATCTAACTCTATTAAAAAAGTATTTCGAATTATTTTCCATCCTATCGATTGTCTTCCCTCTTCTATTTAATGAATCTTCATAAGTTATATCTAGAAGGACTGTTAAAGAAGCTTCTAAATTATCTGTTACAAATCTATTTAAAATCTGAATAATATCTGAGTCTACTTCTTTTCCATACCCTTGATAAGCAAATGTGCTATCTGAAAATCTATCACAAATAACAAATTCATTTTTATCTAAAGCTGGCTTGATTTTCTTAGATGTCAATTGAGCTCTTGCTGCTAAAAATAGCATAGTTTCAGAGATGTCTGAGATATGAATTTTATTATCTAGAAGAATTTCACGAATCTGTTCAGACAATAAATCTCCACCAGGTTCTCTAAAAAAACTATAACTAATATTATGAGAATTAAATTTTTCTTGAAGCAATTTTATCTGAGTTGTTTTCCCCGATCCATCGATACCTTCAAAAACAATAAATTTATTCATATTTATATCCACTTTTACCTATTACTATTACAAACTCACCTTTATTCTTAATAGCTTCATCTTGTAATAGAAAATGCTTTAAATCACCATAGTAAATATCTTCATAGATTTTAGTCATTTCTCTCGCAATAAATAATTTTCTATTTCCAAAAACATCATAAATATTTTGCAGAGTCTTATTAACCCTAAAAGGAGATTCATATATAATTAAGGTTGAATCAATTGTAGCAAGATACCCCAATTTTTTTAATCTTCCCTTTTTTTTAGGTAAAAAACCAACAAAATGCAAACTATCACTTGGCAAACCTGATATAGAAATAGAAGCCGTCAATGCAGATGCTCCTGGGATTGAGACAATATTAATATCTTCTTCATTTTCTCTAATATATGATATTAATCTAAAACCAGGATCACTAACGCATGGAGTTCCCGCATCAGATACCAGTGCAAGATCAAATCCATCTAAAAGCAAGTTAATAATTTGTGATATTTTCTTTTCTTCAGAGAATTCATTACAACTAATCAGATTACTTTTAAAATCGAACTTACGTAGAATTTTATTAGTAACCCTCGTATCTTCACATACAATACTCTCAACAGAAGATAACACTTCTATGGCTCTTAATGTTATATCCTGTAAATTTCCAATAGGAGTGGCAACAACAAAAAGAGTGCCTTTTTTCATTTCAAACAATTCTTAATTGATTTATCTATTATACTAATAGCTTCATCAATTTGTATGCTAGAAACATTTAAATGCGGCCTAAATCTTATTGATTTATCACCAGAGGATAAGATTAAGAGTTTATTTTTCATCATCTCTGACCACAGAGCATCTCTTTCACTCATTGAAGGAAGATCAAAAGCTGCCCACAAGCCTAATCCTCGTGCATTAGTAATATAAGCAGGATATTTTTCTTCAAGCTCATGTAGTTTTTTCTTTAAATATGCACCAGTTTCTATAGCATTTTCCATCAAGTTTTCTTCTTCAATAATCTCAAGAATCAATTTAAATCTAATCATATCAACAAGATTACCACCAAATGTAGAATTGATTCTACTAGACTCTGAAAAAACATTATTTTCTACTTCTTCTATCCTTTTACTAGCTAATATTCCCCCAACTTGTGCTTTTTTAGCAAAGCATATAATATCTGGTTTTACGCTATTATACTGATGTGCCCACATTTTTCCAGTAATC
>CAZKFO010000121.1:0-3915 GCA_964552145.1 uncultured bacterium
AAACCTTGGCGCCTTCCTTGCCATAAACATAGGCGGCGGCTTTTCCGTTCCCCCATCCGTCTCCTATGGCTCCGGCCCCAGCCACGATAGCTATTTTTCCAACTAAACGGTTTCTGTTTTCCGTTTCTTCATTCGGGAAGATCGTCATAAATTAGCGTTCTTCTATAAAGATCGATATCACCGCGATTAGTTTAGCAAATGATTAACACTGTTCAATCAAGAACGTTTTTAAATTATACGCTTGTAAAAAATACCCATTAATCCAAAGCTCCGACCTATATAAAAACCCCACGCTGGATTTCCAGGCGTGGGGTTTTGTTGTTGAAGTTTCTATTTGTTACTGGACAACTTTTATTCCAGCCTCTTTATAGGCTTTGATTGCGCCAGAATGGTATGGGGTGTCCGTTACGGTTCCCATTTGGTCGCGTTTATTTCGTTTGAATGCTCCGAAGCTTTTACCTAGGTCTGCTTGGTGGTTGATAAGTGCTTTTGTCACTTTGTAAGCCATGTCATCGGTGGTCTTGTTATGGGTGAGCATAACGTATGTCATTTGGACCACGTGGGTAGGTTCGTGAATGCCGGCAATCTTTTTGTTACTTATCTTAACCAGTGTTAGCGCCGGTGCTGCTTTTCTAAATTTGGCGTATGGTCCCGTTGACTTGTCGAGGTTAAGGTACCGTATTCCACCCCGGTTGCGCAGTTGGTTATTAATCTTTTTCGCAAGGCCGGATCCTACGGGTACCCAAGCGACATCAACTTTTCCGGATCCGAGTGCCAATGCGCCTTTAGCAAGGCCAGATACTGGGACCGTTTTAAAATCCTTGAAGCTGACGCCACCATTTATAAATGCGGCCTTTAAGAAATCTTCAAGGATGGCGAGCGAGGTAAATTTAGTTGGAACTCGTTTGCCCTTAAATTTCTGTAGGTCTGCTATTTGCTTTAGGCCCGTATCGTTGACAACCGCAACTCCCGAGCGCAGCGGAAACATTACGCCAATCATTCTGAGATTCGGTTGTTTTCGGCCAGCGAAGGTTCCTACACCGTCCGCCGCATGTTGCAATTCGCCACCGTTTGTAAAGCCAAAATTTATTTCACCGCGATTTATCATAGGGAGATATGTCGATGATCCGGCCATTGGTTGAGCCCTGGCCGTAATTTCTGTTTTGGCTGTCACAACCTTGGCTACGGCGATACCTGTCCTGTACCCCAGAGACCCCTGTGGATTTGTTGCGACACTGACTACCTGTGCTGTCGCCATGCTAGCTGCAAGAACAGCTGCACTTAGTGTTGTTATGAAGGTTACAGTTTTCATTTTGCGCTCCCTTATGTTTTTACTTTAAATAAAAAAATTTTATACATACTAGACTAATCGTTTAAGTTTAGTTTGGTCGAGTTTTTTTTGTACTTATGAGTTCTCGCGTTAGGATAAGCAGCCCGATAATTGACCCCAAAATGTCCGCGATATAATTAAAGCCCACGGCATGGTCGGGGACCATGGCGGCAATTCCTGCAATAATGAGCAGCACCCTAAGGGTCCACGAGATTTGTCGGCGAAAATAACCAATCGCCGCTACTGAGATAAAGTAAACACCCACTACAGCTGTTGAGGTGTCTATCGCCAACGTCACGTCATCGTTTCCTAAAAGTAATAATGTGGGTGAAATAACAAATAGGAATGGCACAACGTATGCAGTCCATCCAAACCTCATGGAAACAAAGCCTGTGGTCATTGGATCAGCTTTTGTTAATGTGGCCGCTGCGAAGGCAGCCAGGGCGATTGGTGGCGTGATCATCGACATCATACCAAAATACAGAATGAACATGTGTGCGGGTATCTCTTCGACGCCGGCCTCAACAATCGCAGGGGCTATTAGTGCCGAAAGCAGTATGTACACGGCAGTAGTGGGCATGCCCATGCCCAAGATTATGCAAACAATTGCGGCAATTACCAGGAGAACGGCGAGGTTGTTACCCGCTATGTCGATGAGGGATGTGGGGAGTGCGAGCCCGAGGCCCGTCATATTTAATACACCAATAACGAGCCCGGCGGCCGCCACAATCATAATCAAGTTGATTGTAACGAGCCCGGTTTCTGCAAAGACATCGTATAGTTCACGAAGTCGTATTTTTTTTCCTTTGTAGTTAAATATTGTTCCAGAGACGATAAGGAGACCAGCTGCCCACACAGCAGCAACCGCGGCCGGTTGGTTTTGCCAAAAAAGCATATAAATCAGAAGGACGAAGGGCGGTATGAAATACCAACCCTTTTGCAGAACTTCGCGTGCCTTAGTGATTTCTTGATCCACTGCAGCAATATTATCGCGTGCTGCAATTAAATCGACCTGAATATACGCGGCAAAATAATACAGGATAGAAGGTACCAGTGCCGCGATAACGATTTCTGCGTAGCGTATTTCGAGCGTCTCCGCCATCAGGAAAGCTGCAGCACCCATTATTGGTGGCATCATCTGTCCGCCGGTTGAGGCGATTGCTTCGATGGCACCCGCGTGAGTAGCCTTGTATCCGGACTGGCGCATCAAGGGTATCGTCACAACGCCTGTAACAACAACATTAGACACCGCCGCGCCCGATATTGTGCCAAATAGAGCTGAAGCCATTACTGAAATTTTTGCGGCTCCACCACGCCGCCGCCCCATCGTTGCCATGGCTAGATCGGTAAAAAACTCGCTGCCACCCGCCTTCAATAAGACTTGCCCCATAAGAATGAACATGATGACAATCGTTGTGGACACCACGAGGGGTGCCCCAAATATTGCATTAGGGTTAAAGCCTAAATTCATTCCTATTTGCCAGATCGGGAGATCAAGCCCGACCAGGCTCCCCGGTACAACATGGGCGAGTGGCGCATAGACCAAAAAGACGCCAACAACGCATAACAGGACGTATCCCGCAGATCTTCTCAGACCCTCGACGACCAGAAACGAAAGGATTAACCCGAGGATGATTACCTCATCCGTGCTGTTGGCATAGCCAGTTTCTTTTAGATATAAAAAATTGAAACTGACGTATGAAAGGAGCCCGAGTGACAGGGCAGCTAACAATAAATCGTACCAGGGTAGCGTCTTCATTTCCTTTCGGGCAATTCCAATAGTCAGAAAAGTGACTGTGAGAGCGAGACCAAGGACGAAAGATTGGAACGATTCCTCAATGGGCGCCATGTCAAATAGGGTAAGTATATCCAAATTCCAAATTAGGCAGCCGGCCGTCATTACCGTCGCTGCCAATCGAGCAACTCTAATGTGTATGGCTTTCATTGTTGGTCTTAGCCCTGCTATCAATTGTTAATCTATTTCGTGAAAGGGTAGCAAATATAAGCGTAAATCGCTAACACATGAAAACGGAATAGTTATGGTATAGTGTTTGAGAGCACTAATACTGGCCTGATGTGCGTGTTTTCGGGGCTTTAGCCATAATCTGGCGAACAGCTCCAGAAAATAAAGGTCGAATTTAAATGTATTTATGACTTATAATTTTGATAATCAGAAAAGGTCTGAAGGGAGAAAAACAAATGAAAAGGTTATTGAGCACGTTAGCTGTTTTTTTATCAGCTGGCATTTTCATCTCGGCGCATGCTGGCACGCTCGAAGATGTTAAAAAACGTGGCCACCTGCAGTGTGGGATAAATACCGGACTTGCTGGGTTTGCGTTTACGGATGACAAAGGAAGTTGGAAGGGTTTCGATGTGGCTTACTGTCGAGCACTTGCAGCTGCGGTTTTGGGTAGTCCCGAGAAAGTAAAATATACGAGTTTAACGGGTAAAACCCGTTTTCCGGCGCTTGCCTCGGGTGAAATAGATGTCCTTTCGCGAAATACCACATGGACGTTTTCTCGTGACGTGGATCTTGGTTTCACTTTTCTCGGCGTAAGTTATTACGACGGTCAGGGTTTCATCGG
>CAZKFO010000122.1:0-3911 GCA_964552145.1 uncultured bacterium
ATTCAAAACGGCTTTTTGGATGAACAATTATCATTAAGCATCAAAGCGACCGCTTACGATGCAGCGGTGTCATTTAATTTTATTGAACACCTTCCCGATCCACGATCTACACTGAAAATAGTGTTACAAATGCTTAAAGAAGATAGTTTGGCTCTGTTTGAAGTCCCAAATTTTGACATGATCTCAAACTATCATTTATTTAACGAGTTTATACCGGATCACCGCTTTTACTTCACAAAAAAGAGTTTTTCTCTGTTGTTAGAGTTATCGGGCTTCGAGGTTTTAGAAATAAGCACCATTTGGGATAATTATATTATATCTGCAATTTGCCGACCAAGACCCAAGTATCAATGGCTAGACTTTGAGTTGCGCCGTATAGAAATGAAAAAGGAAACCAATTTATTTTTTAGTAACACTGAAAAACATAAAAATGCTATCTGGAGTGCCGGACATCAAAGTTTAGCAACAATATCAAACTTTGGTCTTCAAGAGTTCATTTCCTACATAATTGATTCATCGCCTGCCAAACAAGGGACCTTCGCCCCTGGAAGCGGATTAGAGATTATTGCTCCAAATTTAATTAATGACTCGCCAATAGAGAAGATTATGGTAGCGGCTGCCGGATTTAACGATGAAATTGTAAAGTTTATAAGAACCAATTGTCGCCCGGAGATCATATTATCCGTTCTAGACAAAGGTACAGTGCGTGTCCTCTGACCAAAAGATAGATCTCCAGCTTTTACACAGATGGTTTGGTAAAATTAACGCGAAAGATGGTCTAGGCGAGGAACTTTATTTAGCGATTTCGCAATTAACGCCTTCAATATGTGTATAGTTAATTATTAAGTCTCCGGATCGTAATTCAACACTTTTAACATGGCGTGCTGATAAGTATTACGGACCCGGGTGGCATGTTCCGGGCGGGGTATTGAGGTTCAAAGAGAAGCGGCACGACAGGGTTTCAAAGGTCGCCTTGTCAGAATTAAGAACCCCTGCCACCACCGTGAAGGGGCCGATCGGTAATCACGAAGTGTTCAATAAAAAAAGAAATATAAGAGGGCATTTTATTTCGTTCATATACGATGTGGAGATTGAGAACCAACCACCGAGTTCATTGATGGCGGGAAAAAACCCACACAATGGGGAATGGAAATGGTTTAAAAATGCACCTGAAAATTTAATTCCCAACCAAACCTACATAAAAGATTATTTATAACGGTCTTGAGGATATGGCCCACCCCAACCCTATATTTCAGAAAATTGCTTTTTCCTACTTTGACAAACATGGCGAATTTCATGAACTAGCGAAGCTAGTAGGAACTGATAAGTTTTTTATCACAGGGGCCACCGGCGTTTTCGGCGGGTGGTTTCTAGAATATTTTAATTGGATGCACACCCGCCAGCTAGGCGAGCCGGTGGTTACTATCTTGAGCAGACACCCACACTCCTATCATTTCAATTTTATGCACACAGTCATAGGTGATATTGGGGATTTCGATGTGCCGGAAGGTTCATTTGAATATCTACTCCACCTAGCTGCACCATCTGCGCGAGACACTTTCCACGGAATGTCTGACCTAGTAAAACTTGAACAAGTATATTTTGGTACAAAGCGCGTTTTAGAAGTATCAGAATCGTTAGTTAGGAAAAGATCTCTTGTAGCAAGCTCAGGCGCCATATATGGCGGTTTTCCCGCACACTATGCAATTCCAATCTCAGAAGATAACAGAACCGCCCCTCCGTCTTCCGAGATCGGAATTGGTCTAGCACTTGGTAAAAAGATAAGTGAGTTTCTATGCCAGGATGCAGTGCGATCAACAAATTGTGACCTCTCCATTGCCCGGCTATTTAGCTTTGTAGGACCAGGTTTACCGGTAGATATTCACTATGCTATCGGCAACTTTGTATATAAAGCGGTGCAGGGTGAAGACGTCGTTATTACAGGCGACGGTAAACCCTCGCGATCTTATATGTTTTTAGGGGATATGGTCTATTGGTTGTTAACAATATTAATTAAAGGTAAAAATGGGGATGATTACAACGTAGGGTCAACTACGAAGGTAACCATGTCCGAGCTCGCTCGAAAAGTTCAGAAGATTGTCAATCCAGACATTGAAATCTCGGTGTTAGGTCAGTCTAATAAATCTCCCGGAAATCCAGTAAATTATTTTTATGTACCCAACACGGACAAAGCCAAGAGCACCCTTGGGTTAAGGGAATTAACTTCGCTTGATGACGCTCTACATATTTATGCCGAATATGTCCGCCGTAAAAACACCGTTCCCCGATAAATGCCAGTGTCGCTAAGGATCTGTTTGCGAGATATTCTTATCCTTAAGACTTTTGCAATTTTGAGTGTTGCACTGCTATGCCTTATTTTTATCGTTTTTTTCTTTATTTCATACGTTTCAGTGCCCTGGGGTGACGGAATTGACGTAATAGAACTTTATAAAAAAACCAACACCCTAGAGTTTATTAGCCGAATATTGAATGGACATTTTCCGATTTTTCCGCGGATCATTACTGTAATTGACCTGTCTCTGGGCAACCTCAATTTTAGGGTTTCAGCGTTATTCGCAATAATTCTATACCTAATCCAATTTTTTATCGTTTGCCGATATATTGTGTTTATCGATAATAGTGATTGGAATTGGTGGATAGCCACTGGAATAGCTACCACTTCGTTTGCGACGTACCGCCTAATTGTAATTAGCAACCCAATAAATAATACCCATTTTCTGGTTGGCTTTTTTGTCTTTCTCGCTGTTGTGACATACTCATTACAACGACAATGTTTGGGAACGAAAAGAATTGCTCTTTTGTTTTCCGCGTTTTGTTGTAGTGCCATCGCAATGTTAACATTAGCCAATGGTATTCTAATTCTTCCGATAATTCTGATAATCCATTTGAGGTGCTCTTCCTTCTTTTCTGCGCTGCAGTTAAAGACGCGGGTTTCATGTCTAATCGCAGCGGCTATTGTATTCGCTGTCGCGTTCCTAATACTAGCACTTGTTATTGATCAAAACATCGAAGGCTATAGCAACCCGACTAACTTTGGTGCCATCCTTTGGTTTTATTTACGGGCACTGGGGTTGCCATTCACGGGGATTTTATTTTCGTATTATCCTGGTCTCATATTGGGAGCCTGTTCAGCTCTGCTAGCTTTGTTTTATTTGATAAGGTTTTTTATCAATACCGAACGTAACCTTACACACAATGTCGCAATTGGTCTTATTTTATACTCAGTAATTTCGTTAGCCGTTGTATCTGTGTTTAGGCATGAAGTTTATGATGAGTTTTTTTCTCACGGCCATCGGTACGGTGTTTTTAATTTACCATTACACACCGGACTAATTTTGATGTTGGGCTCTGCGATAAAAGAAACAACGGTAGGGCCAAGAATTTCTAATCTCGTCAAAGGGTCTCTTCTGACTTTAGCGACAATGTGCATCATCGGTTGTGTTTTTGTCGGCAATTACCTCATTGACCGTAAGGATCAATTTCTTACCATCGCGAATAATCTTGCGTATAACAGACCCATTAATGCAGATAGGTTCTACCGAATAGCTTTCTATCCTTCAATTTGGGCGGCAAGAGGCTACTATTCTGAGTTTGTTAAGAATGGCTGGACTCCGCCCCGCGGAGCTGATATTGCGAAGGAAATCGGCGACAAGAATCTTAAGATATCGGATTAACGAAAGGCTACATTTTCCGTCAGGCACCGATCGAGAATATTACATTGTCTGGAACACAAACCGCCAGTGCCCTTAACAAAGTGAACTTATTGATTACACAAAAAATAGAGGTAATAATGAGCAGCGTTAATTACCAACACTTCCATGGTGCGTCGTTGCTATCCCACAGTTCATTTAACAGCAACTTATCTCGCAAGGTATCCATACACTGCCAGA
>CAZKFO010000123.1:0-3842 GCA_964552145.1 uncultured bacterium
AGCGGCTTTGAAGGCCGAGGCATCCACCGGGATAACATCCGCTTCCTATAAATTTAAAAGGAACTAAACTTAATTATTTATTTATATCAACTACAATAGAATCGTAGCCACTTCTAGACTTGATTTTCTTCTGAGTGCTACGTGCATATTCCTTGGACTTAAAATAGCCCTCTCTAACAGCATATAAATTTTTTTCTTTAGTCTGCAAATAGATAATATCTACTCTAGCATTGAAATTAAGATCTAGAAGTTCATCCCTTACTCTACTAGCATTATCTATATTTCCATATGCACCAATTTGAATTGAAAAATGTTTTTTTGGATCTATATTGTTTATCGGCAATAGTGACTTCTTAATATTCTTCACAGCCTCTAAAAGCTTATTTTTTTCTTCTTCTTTCTTCTGTTGTACTTTTTCCTCTACTAATTCTAATTCAGGAAAATCTTCATAGGTGATATCTGGATACTTCTTTTTAAATGATTGTACATAAAAATTAGCGGTATCCTCTTTACCTGTTAAAATCAGTCCTCTTAAATACATATTAAGGCTTCGATTAATATGTTCAGATTGAGAGTAGTATAAATTAATTTTTTTTGCCCACTCAGCTGATTGAAGATATGATCCCTTTGTGTAGTAATACTCAGATAGTTTCATCACTGCATCATCTGCATATTCTGAGTCAGGATATAAATTGAATATATCTTTATACTTTTCAATTGACCTCTCCACATTATTATCAATCAACGCAAGTAAAAATAATAATGAAGGACTCTCTGGAAACTCTGCACGCAGCTTATAGATTGATTCTTCTGCCTCTTGAGTGTTACCTCTATACACATCTTTAATTAACCTATCTATATCAGCTTGAGCTGATATTAAAGATATTAGTAATACAAATGATACATTTCTAATTATTAGCTGCCTCATTCTCACTTAGCCATTTTAAATCTTCATCATCCATCTTAAGCAATGAAGGGTCATCAGATGTATTTAGCATCTCTTTTGTAATATCATCAAACTCATCTCTAATAATATCACTGAGACTGCTATCAAGGTGTATTTTTAATTTTAATCGGAGCATTTTAACAAGATGTGAGCCTTTATCCTTCTGATTAAGAGAATCAAGCAACTCAACAGATTTCTGATTCTCTCCCTGATTAGAATAATAATCAGCAAGATTAATTAACGCATCAATATTATTTGGATCTCTATCAACAAGATCTTTCAAAATAAATTCTAATTCTGAATAACGATCTAACGCAAATAGACTATCTTTAATAAGTGATAGAACATACTTTGAGCAACTCGATTTGTTTTGTGCGTATTTAATCCACATAGATAGCGCATTTGAAAGAAGCTCTTTTGCTTTTTCAACTTGCTCAGGGTTATCTCCATCTTCTGAATTTTGATATTCAATTTCACTCTCTTTGCTATATGCATCACCCATCAATTTATAGCTGATTGCCAATTGATTGTCAAGATTTAGTCCCTCTTCAAACAAAGATCTAGCTTTAATAAATTCATTTCTAGCTAATTCAATCATTCCCTGCTTTATAATGTATAAACCTATTATTCTGCTATCTACATTACCAGTGATCTTCTGGTAAGTCTGTAAGAACCCCTTAGAAGAATTCCAGTCATCTATACTCTTGTAGAGCTCTACTAGCTCTAGTAGTGCCCACTCATTATTCTTATCTACTTTTATAATCTTTTTAGACTGATTAATTGCCTCGTTGATATTGTTTAGATGTTTGTAGTCAAGCGAGATACTTTTATACAATTCAATCTTTTCATAGTTGGTCAAATCGGTTCTAATTAAAAGACTTCTATGAACTTTGAGAGCTCTATCTGGTTTCCCAATCTCTCTTAGCACCTGACCTAGCTTGAGATAGGCTTTCACATTTTCCGTATCATTCTTTATAAGCGCAAGCAGCGTTGCATAGGCCTCTTTTCGCTTACCTAGTAAAAGAAGATCTAGAGCTTCATAGTAAAGGTCCTTCTCCCCTTTTTTGTATTTTGCTTTATAATCAAAGTTGATAAAAAGAAAAATAGAGAGGATAACCAGTATTATAATGATACTGATAACTGTGGTAGTCATAGGCTTATATTGTTCTCTTCAATTTCGTCTGCAAATTGAATCTCATCTTCAATGCCCTGATTCCTAAGCGCATCTAACTCAATTTGAATTTTCTTGTTTTTTGATTTCAGTGTAAGCGTCTCGCTTTTAAGTGAAATCATCTGAACTAGTGATATCAAGAATCCAATAACAACTCCCACCGTGAATGTAATGAGGAGCACCATCCATACATTAAATCCATCAATTGTAGTCGCTGAATCTAGAAATGGAATCTTTATCTTGATGGGCAGCCCATCGACTTTATTCAATTCATTAAGCTCTATCAGGAAGTATATACTTGATGATAGTATCATTAAAAACAAAAAATATTTAAGCAACTTCATATTTATATCCCTGATTTAAATTTTCACCAAACAACGTAACTCCACGCGCATCATAGATTTTTATATCTACTACATCCCCCACTTTCTCATCGCCCTTATCAAAAACAACCCACATATTTCCTTCAGTCCTTCCAGACCACTGCTGCTTAGATTTCTTACTATTTTTCTCAACAAGAACCTTAACTGTCTTACCTATAAGGTTCTGATTCTCTTTAAGGGTATTCTTAAGCTGATCATTAATTAGTCGCTCTAATCGATTTTGTTTAACATCCTCAGCAACCTGATCTGAAAACTCAGCGGCCTTTGTACCAGGTCTTGATGAGTACTTAAACATAAATGCAAAATTAAAACCTACCTTATTAATAACATCCAGTGTATCCAAGAACTCTTCCTCTGTCTCACCTGGGAAGCCAACGATGACATCTGTTGTAAGTGAGCACCCTGGCATATACTCTCTGATTTTATCAACCAGATTTAAAAATTCTTCTTTTGTGTAGGTCCTGTTCATTCTCTTTAGGATTCTGTCGTTTCCAGCTTGAAGAGGTAGATGAACGTGATTGCATATATTCTCGTGAGCTGCCATAACCTCAAGCATCCCATCATCTACATCTCTTGGATGTGGAGATGAAAAACGCAATCTCTTAACACCCTCTATCGATGCAACCGCATCCAATAGCTCTGGAAATCTTCCGTTTGGCGTCCTATAGGAATTAACATTCTGACCAAGTAGAGTAAACTCAACAAAACCTTCCTCAATACCTTTTTCAATCTCTCTAACAACACTTTCGATTGGGCGGCTTCTCTCCCTTCCACGCGTGAACGGTACTATACAGAAAGTGCAGAACTTATTACATCCTCGCATAATCGAGACCCAGGAATTAACACCCTCATTCCTTGATGGAAAGAGCTCATCATACATCTCAAATTTTGATAGCTTGGTGTCTACAAGATGATCGATAGACTCCGATCTGTTTTCAATAATCTTTGGGATATTTCTGTATGAATCAGGACCAAGTATTATATCCACATATGGTTTATCCTCAAGAATAACATCCTTAAGGTTCTGCGCCATGCAGCCAAGAACACCAATCAAGAGTGATGGATTCTTTCTTTTTAGATGTTGAAAATTTTCCAGTCTGTTATGAACCGTTTCCTCTGCCTTCTCTCTTATTGAGCAGGTATTAAGAAAAATTGCATCAGCTGAGTTAAGATCATCGCTTTTATTGTAGCCTGATTGCTCCATCATTTTAGATACAAGCTCAGAGTCATAGACATTCATCTGACATCCATATGTTTCTATATAGTATGTTTTTTGTTCCATATAATCTTGTTGCTACATATAGTTTTATACTCAGTAAATATATTAAAGTTTAGATGAAAT
>CAZKFO010000124.1:0-735 GCA_964552145.1 uncultured bacterium
TTAGCCACTGGTGGAGGTGATGCCGCACCTGTCTGGGGTAATTTCATGCGAAGAGTCTACTACGGTGATCCTAATGCAGAAGGATCATCCTTCCAAACACCTTTGCTCCCTATCCCAGAACCATGGCCAGTTCCAGAAGGCCTAAGTACCCGTCAAATTGATAGAACTTCTGGAAAACGATCTAGCGAATGGTGTCCTCAAAACAACCAAATAATGGAATTGTTTCTCCCTGGGACTGAACCTGAGGAGTACTGCGACACCGAAGACATCAGCCGGTTTAGAATACCTGGAATAAATTGACTAGTTGAACCGATCCTTTCTCATTACTCCAACTCACATTTGTATTACCGTTAGCGGGATCACAGGATCAATAAAATCTGGATTTATCCCGATGTACTACTATGTGGGCTTCCTCGATAATTGCCTATATATTTGATACTATAAATTCACATCTGATAGGATTTTTATGCGGTCACTTGGAATCGATTTGGGCGAAAAGAGAATTGGAATTTCCGTAAGCGACTCAACTGGACTAATCGCTCAGCCACTTCTTACATTGAAAAGGAGAATCGGTAAGAGGTTTCCAATGTCATCGCTGAAGACCATTATCGAAGAGCACCAGGTTGAGCATATCATCCTGGGACTACCCTTAGCACTTTCGGGAAAAGACACCGATTGGACTACAGTAGTGCGAGAACTTGGTAAAAACCTTGAGACAACCTTTAAGCTTCCAGT
>CAZKFO010000124.1:745-2116 GCA_964552145.1 uncultured bacterium
CGAATAATAAGTACTTCAAACATGTCTAAGAAAAAACGTAGAGACAAAAAACTTGTGGATACGATTTCTGCTGTCTTGATCCTCCAAAGTTGGTTGGATCGAAATCAGAACCTATGAAATACTTGTTTCTAATAGTACCCATAATTATTGGGTGTACCGAAAGAACCCCTGGCAATTTTTCAACGGTAAAAGTTCACACTGGAATGCATTTCGATGCTCTAGTCGACACCCTGGTTAGCAAAAAAATTGTGGAAAGCCCTGTATTACTTCGCCTATATGCTCGTGTAACTGGCGATGACCGTAGGATCCATGCAGGCGAATATTCCCTGCAGCAATATAGCCATTGGAAGGACGCTTTGAGGACACTGACAGAAGGCAGTGTAGTGACTTTTGACTTGACCATACCAGAAGGTCTAATGCTCCAGGAAATTGCTGAAAAAATATCTAATCACGTCACTTTATCAGCAGAAGACATATACTCTCACATATCTGAGCCTTCTTTACACAAAACTTGGTCCCTCCCAGGACCTGGACTGGAAGGGTATTTATTCCCAGACACTTACCGTTTTCCTAAAGGAGTTGTGTTGGAAGTTGTTTTGGAAACAATGATCGAGGAGTACAAATCTATTTGGACACCAGATAGGATTGCCCGACTAGATGACTTAAACATGACTGAAGGAGAACTGATGACTCTGGCTTCCATTATACAAGCTGAAGCTAGAATCGAAGAGGAAATGCCGAGAATATCCTCAGTTTACCATAATCGCTTGAAACTCGGATACCTACTTCAAGCAGATCCAACAGTAATTTATGCTTTGGGAAGTCGCAGAAGCCGGCTTCTTTTTGCTGCCATTGATTCTGTTGCAGACAATCCTTACAACACCTACACTCAGCGTGGATTGCCACCGGGACCTATAGCCGCAGCTGGAAGATTGGCTGTAGATGCTGCCTTAAATCCAAGTGAGGAATCCTACCTGTATTTCGTAGCTCATCCAGACGGTCAGCACATTTTTTCTAACACTTTGCAGGAACACAATCGTGCTATTCAGGAAGTTCGTAGCATCCCCTCAACAAGGCCTTAGGTAGTCATGGCTAACAGATCACTACCAGAACTTCTTCGGCTTATAGTCATTACAGATCCTATACTCTCTAAACCGTTCGGTCTTATCAACACCATTGAAGCGACCTTAGAAGCTGGAGCTGGCATGATCCAACTTCGTGACAAACATGCCAACTCAAATGAATTACTTGAATCAGCTATGAGGATACTTGTCTTAACACGTGCAACGGGAGCACTCTTGGTAGTGAACGACCGCCTCGATGTAGCGTTAGCAGCTAATGCAGATGGAGTCCATTTAGGACCCGATGATG
>CAZKFO010000124.1:2126-3521 GCA_964552145.1 uncultured bacterium
CCTGAGAATTTTATCATCGGCTATTAAACAGACGACCCTTCGGAGGGCTAAGAAGCGGAATCTCAAGGAGCTGATTATCTCGGTTGTGGAACTGTCTATAGAACATCAAATAAACCAGATGCTGGCAGTGCCATAGGTCCAGACGGCATTAAAAAGATGGTTGACGCTGTCAGCATACCAGTGGTCGGAATCGGTGGTATAACACCTCAGAATACTACCGAAATCTGGAACGCTGGTGCCTCAGGCGTAGCCGTGATCGGCGCCATCATGGACTCTTCAGATCCAGGAAACCAAACCAAAGAATTCCTCAGAACTTATACAGATCGGTCAGGATGACACCCGACCTTCAAATAAGAATTGGCTAATATCATCAGGTGTGACATAGAATGCTCCTAACTCAGCACCAAGGCCAGGGCCGTGCCAATCGGAGCCTCCTGTCACCAATAAATCCATTTCCTCAGCACTAGTCTTAACCTTTCGAACGTGCTCTGGAGAGGATTTGGGGCGGTATACTTCTAAGCCGCGTAAACCAGCTGTGACCAGTTCCGGCAAAAGCTCTTGCAAAACTTCCAATCGAGGATGAGCCCAAACAGCGATTCCACCCGAATCACGAATTAATCCAATCGCTTCATTGGCCTCTAACACGCGAATGGATACTTGGGCTTGATGTCCATCCCCTATCAATCTGTCGAAAGCGTCACCAATCGACGAAGCATAATTTTTTGTAACCAAAGCCCTTGCCAGATGTGGACGGCCCAAAGAAGAACATTCTGGTCCTGCCTCTTTAACCACATCATCCATATCGACCATCACATTTTGGTTCGCTAACCTAGACAGCATCTCATGCATCCTATCTTCTCGAGCTCGGATAGCTCTGGAGGTATAATCTGAGAGCTTTGATGACTGATAATCGATGAAATAACCAAGAATGTGACAAGGAACCCCAGAAGCAGAACAGCTAACTTCGATTCCTGGAATAATCTGTACGGAATGGTGCAGCCCTGCTTGCACCCCTTCAGCCAACCCCGCTACTGTATCGTGGTCAGTAATAGCCAAAGCGTCAAGATTAGCCGCACTTGCAAGTGCAACTAGCTGACTAGGAGAAAGTACTCCATCGGATGCTGTCGTATGAGTGTGTAAATCCAGCCTCATGTTGACTGTTTATCTACTACCGCATCCTCCATCTGCTCCCATATCTCATCTACATCTGCGATACTATCCTGGGATTCCTGATCCAAAGGCTCTTGAGAACAATTGTCAGTCAATAGAGTTGTTGCAGAACCCGTAATCATAAAAACCCCACCCGCTAGAAAGAAGACTTTTGGGGATCCGTCCTCCAGACTCAAGCGTAGTTCTCCAGACCCTAATAAACCAATCATTGGGGCGTGCCCTCTT
>CAZKFO010000124.1:3531-3802 GCA_964552145.1 uncultured bacterium
GGACACCGAGCTGGCCATCCCATGCTGGAAGACTAATCGATACCGCTTCCCCTTCGAATCTCACACCCTCTGGAGAAACCAAGCTAACATTCATGCTTATGCCTCTGCCAACTCTTTACCAGCTTCGATCACTTCTTCAATGCCACCCTTCATATAGAAAGCTTGTTCTGGAAGATGATCGAATTCCCCCGTAGTCAAACGTTCAAATGATTCGATGGTGTCTTCCAATTTCACATACTTGCCCGTAATGCCTGTAAAGGTCTCCGCCACA
>CAZKFO010000125.1:0-3731 GCA_964552145.1 uncultured bacterium
AATTATTATACACAAAATCAAAAGGCTAAATTCATTAAAACGCCTGACGAGCGGTCCACTGCCGAGTGCTGCTATTCCCATAAGACCCGTCGCCGAAACAAGGAGCCCTATTAGGGTTCCTGACATTCCTATTCCTTCAAGATACACAGCATAAAATGAATTTTGCATCCCGCTACCAAATTGCCGGATAACGGTCATAGCCAATACTACAGCAATCAGTGGAATAGAGAAAAGTTTAAACGCCTCCACGTAATCGCCCACACGAGGCAATGCAGCCTTTATACCTGGTGTCGGGCTTCCTAACTCCTTAGAAAGTGCGTCCTTTGGTAACGCGAATACGCTATATAGTAACCCCGCACCCCATAAGCTTAGCGCAAAAAATCCACCCCAAGGACCCAAAATATCCCAGGCGGCACCCGCGATCGGTGGCCCTCCAAATGTTCCAAGACGGGTCGCAAAAACAAGTCTACCGGTGTAGGTCGGGTTACCCCTCAAGACTTGTCCGGTAAGTGTCTGCGCACCTACCCAACTCATGGAATCTGCAATGCCACTAACCAGTTGAAGGAATATAATAGCGGGCATCCAGGGGGCTACCGGATAAACAAATGGCAAAATTAGCATGATCAAGGCAAAAAAGATTAGAACCCGGCGGGTTCCAATACGATCCATCAAAGCTCCACCGTGGATCGCAAATAGCAGGGGACCAACGTAACGAACACCAAAAACTAGACCAATCATAAATAATGGGGCTCCCAGCTTAACGAGCCACAGCTGCATCACAACGAGCACCAAGTCGGGGATACTATTGCTAAAGAGAGCCACCCCATAAACGGGCATCTGGACACGAACCGGTAGTGATTTTTCAAATTTATTATTCATTATCTTCCAGACGGAATGTCGCAAACAGTACATTATATGTTTTGTAATTTTTGAAATCGAGACTAGACGAAAAGTTGATACCGGTCCAAGCTTCGTCTGTGTCTTCTCGTTCGCAGCCCACCAACCCTGACCGCTTATGGCTTCGGCTATCCGTAGCCGGCGGCGCCACCCTTCTAGTAGGGATGGGCCTGGGTCGCTTCTCATACTCTCCACTAATTCCCTATCTCATTGAGGTTGGTCACCTAACAGCTTGGGAAGCCGGGGTAATTGGTGCCTCAAATTTCTTTGGTTACCTCATTGGAGCACTCGCCGCTCCAACCATGCGCTTATTATGGGGTGAGGCCAACACTATGCGCTTATGCCTCCTCATAGGCCTTTTATCCTTATTTGCTTGCGTATTTCCGTGGGGGTTCGTGTGGCTAGTTTTATGGAGGAGCTTGCTGGGTGCTATTGTTGGCGTGATGATGATCTATTGTCTCGCGGTCGCCACTCGATTTGCACCACCCAATAAATTAGGAGCAGCAACCGGCATTGTATATACCGGCGTCGGTATCGGAATCTTGTTGTCGGGATCTTTAATTCCATGGCTTCTCGGTTACAGCCTTGCCATTACTTGGTTGGGGATTGGCACTATAGGACTTGTGTCTTCTTTGGTTGCAATATGGGGTTGGCAGGGCTTAACAACTCACCAAAATTCTCAAAAAATAAAGCCTCACCCAAAAATTATATGGACGTATCCGGTATTTGGTCTCATTTCTACTCGCGTGTTATTCTCCATCGGACTTATCCCGCACACGATCTACTGGATCGATTATCTCATTCGAGGGCTCGATAACAAGATTGAGTTCGGTGGGCTCCACTGGGCACTATTTGGCTTGGGAGCAATCGGAGGAACCTACCTTTGGGGCCGAATCGCCGACAAAATTGGATTTCACGCCGGTTTGGCTATCGCATTTGGAGCAATCGCCACCGGAATAGCGCTCCCAGTTATCAATTCTGTCTCCTGGGCATTAGTTATTTCCTCATTAGTTGTTGGAACGCAACCAGGCCTAACGGCAATTATGTCTGGGCGGTTTCATCAATTGATGGGTCCCGACAGTATGGCTCCTGTTTGGCGCATGTCAGCCCTCATCTCTACTATAATACAAGCAGCCGCTGCCTATGGGTATGTTACGTTGTTTGAACTCACCAATAACTACGTCCCAATTTTTTTAGCCGGCAGTGGTGCTTTCTTAATTGGAACAATAATTGCATTGACATTACGGACTAACCAAGGAAACAAAAAGTTCAAAAATAGTGTTTGAAATTTTTACTTCTATACCAGGAATTACAGGCGCAGATTTTGCCCTTTTATCGTTTTTAAGTTGCCTTTCGGGTGCAATGGGCGTGGGAGCAGGTCTTGGCGGTGGTGTTATGTTATTAGCCTTTATGACGACTATGTTCCCTCCCTCAATTCTTATCCCCCTGCATGGCGCGGTGCTGCTGGGCACTAACGTAGGGCGTGCAATTTTAATGTATAAATTTATAAGGCGAGATCTCCTACCCTCATTTTTTTTTGGTGCATTTTTGGGGGCGATCCTCGGATCAAATATCATCGTAAACCTACCGATCACAATTCTTCAGGTTATCTTAAGTATATTTATCCTTTACGCATGCTGGGCGCCCGCTCCTCGCTCCTCTACTTATTCGAATAAAAAATTGTTGGGTCTCGGTTTCATTGGCACCATTCTTGCCCTATTTATTGGATCAAGTGGCGTCGTAATTGCCCCCTTTGTTGCTAAGGCTTGTAAAGACCGACACGAATTCGTAGGAACCCAATACTGCTTCATGACGGTTATCCACGGTTTAAAAATGCCTGTATTTGGGTTTTTGGGTTTTACACTCGCTGCCTATATACCGCTCATATCGGTTATGATTGCTACAGCTTTCATCGGAAGCTATCTGGGTCGTATATTACTAAAATTTATGTCTGAAAAAGTTTTCAAAATTATCTTTCGCATTACGTTGACTGTTTTAGCATTGAGGCTCCTTTACACCGGTTTGGCGGCCTAAAGTTAATCTGATGAACATAGATTATCATTTCGTGATTCAAGAGCTCTAGATGAAAAAATTTTCCCTATTGGAAATAATTCCGTCGGGCTTTACGATTTAGTTATGTCAACACCCCGAGGTAAAAATGAAAAAGGTTGCCCTTATTGGATATGGAGCCATTGCCCGTATTTCTTTGGATAAAATTAATGAACATGATAGAAATGGTGATGTAAAAATAGTCGGCATACTCGTCAGAGAAAATCGAGAAAAAGAAACAAGGGCGTCCTTAGACTCTTCAGTTTCCGTAGTGACTACAATTGAAGATCTTATCCGGCTATCCCCCAACGTCGTTGCAGAATGTGCAGGCCAGGGAGCCATATCAGAATATGGAAAATCCGTACTTTCTTCAGGGATAGATTTATTGGTTATTTCCACCGGCGCACTGGCAGATGACCAATTGAGAAATGAACTAACCAAAATTTGTAATAAAAATGGTACACGCTTATTGGTACCGTCGGGAGCCATCGCCGGTCTCGATGGCTTAAATTCACTTCGAATTGGCGGCCTAACCTCAGTTAAGTATATCTCGACAAAGCCACCTCTTGCATGGGCAGGTACTCCAGCCGATAAGGAGTTTGAACTTTCAAAAATTAAAGAACGAACGATACTCTTTGCTGGTCCGGCCCGTGAGGCCGCGCGCCTTTTTCCAAAAAATGCAAATCTCGCAGCAACCGTTGCCCTAGCCGGCCTTGGAATGGACCAAACTCAAATTGAGTTAGTGGCCGACCCAAAAGTTGCACCTAATAATGTCGGCGCTATCA
>CAZKFO010000126.1:0-3728 GCA_964552145.1 uncultured bacterium
GACGAAGTCTCTTCTGTACTTTACGGGCTATCCTTTGCCGGTCATGAAATCGTAAGCTATTTTCTCGCTAATTCGTCAATTAATTTGCTCAAAAACCGGGATCATTGGGACGCTTTATGTGAAGATCGGTCAAAAATTCCAACAGCTGTAGAAGAAGTATTAAGGTTCGATAGTCCGCAAACGAGTTGGCGGCGTCTCGCGACAGTTGATACTGAAGTAGCGGGTGTCACAGTACCAGCGGGCACTCAAATATTTCTGTCTCTGGCAGCCGCTAACCATGACCCAGAAAAGTTCAACTGTTCAGATACATTCGACATCCAGAGAGAAAACTCACATACCCATATTTCTTTTGGTCGAGGTGCTCATTTTTGCCTCGGTAACCGCCTGGCAACTATTGAGGCCATTATCCTTTTGGAGACACTTAGCGCTCAGGTTTCCTCTCTTGATTTGGTGGGAGAGCATGAAATTAAATACATTTCGAACTTTACTTTGCGTGGTCCCGAAGCCTTATGGCTCAAATGGTGAACTGATGTTTAAAGAAGATAAATTGATACGCCGTGTTCACGAACACATTGCCTGTATACAAGAACAACGGACCGTGAGTTATGTGTGCATATTCCTAAAAATGAAAAATTGGAGAAACATTATTAAGAGGCCGTTTGGTTTGAAACTAGTATTGCATTACCCACTCAATCATTTTTCGGGGTAACTTTGTAATTGCGATAACTGTCACTACATGTGTTATAGATCATTTCTAAAATAGGGGTTCAAAGGCCTATGAAAACTAACACTCAAACAGCTGCCATCTTAGCCCATTTACGTCTACCCGTGAAAAATCTTTCTGCGGCAATAAAGTTTTTTGAGGCGTTAGGGGGAACACAGGACGTTGACCGGCCCGGTTTCGCAGTTGTTGAATTAACGGATCGCACCCGTGTCCAACTTACCGAAACCAGTGAGACTCAATTAATCGGTAACTATCTACAATTCGATTTTAAGGTCGAGAATATCGACGACGCATGGCAAGATTATCGAACCAAAGGTCTTATTCCTTCGGATATAGTTCGCAATCGGCCTGGACACGATTTTTTTGTTCTTTCTGGACCTGATAATTGTGAGGTAAGGATAAATTCAAATTTTAATCGGAGCTAGTGTCCAACCTCTCTCGGGCGAATAAAAAGCCGGGGACCCATCGACTTTGAATTTTAATATTTTAGATTCTGTTTAAGGCTTCAACATTCCTCTTAAATTCATAGACTAACGCAGCACCTAACAGCGTTAATTTCGTTCATTCTAGAAAATACAACTCCAATATTTACTGATGGTGGGTCTTCAAGGCTCGATATAGGTATTGGTGCGCATTTCACAATTGATAAACTCCTTTTAGGATTACTAATAAAATTCCAATTAATCCCGTTTGTCTCATAAAAACAAAATATAGTAGGCTCCTACTCTGGGATACAGTCGTCTTAAACGTTCGAAAACAAACTGATTCCAGAGATAAAAAGGGAGTATCCGGTGAAAATTCTATCTCATAAACGGACCAAACGGCAGAGATTGGTTCAACCAGGTAAAATAGGGAATTTTTCTACTCGAAATCGTTTTGTGATGGGTCCGCTTTGTACAATGTACGCTGCACCTGACGGAAGCGTCACACCTCAGATGATTAAATATTATCGTGCAAGAGCAAAGGGAGGCGCCGCCGTTGTTATTGTAGAGATTACGTTCATTGACGATATCGCAAGCCGATCTTTTCATGCACAACTTGGGGCGCAGTCGGACATGATGATCCCCGGTCTTTCAGATCTTGCTGAGGCGATAAAAGGGGAGGGTGCAATAGCAGGCATACAAATTGCTCATTGTGGAAGTCAACGCGTAATAGGCGAGGGCAGGGTGTTGGCGCCATCACCCATCGCGTGGGGAGAGGGAAAACCAATACCCGAAGAAATGACAGAAAGGGATATTAATCAGGTCTTAGATAGTTTTGGGACGGCAGCCTCCAGATTGGTGGCGGCTGGGTTTGATATGATAGAACTCCAAGGTGCTCACGGTTACCTCATCAATACATTTATTTCACCGGCAACCAACACGCGTACCGACGAATATGGGGGATCCCATGAAAATCGGATGTGTTTTCCGCTTAAAGTTATTAAGCGAATTCGCTCATGTATAGGAAACGAGCGTTTGATCGGAGTTAGAATGAATGGACATGACCTGATGCCAGGAGGTTACGACACATCTGACTATTGTAGAGTAGCACACGACTTTGAAGAGGCGAGCGTCGATATTTTACATATCTCTGCGGGAACGTACCGGGCAATGGAGCAACGTGTTACACCAATGTATTTAAACGAGGCGCCTTTCTTAAAATACGCGAGTGAGATCAGAGAGTCTGTGGATGTTCCCGTGATAGCCGCAGGAACCATTCATTCGCTCGATATTGCGGAGAATGCTATTGGGGAGGGGGCGGCGGACTATATTGCAATGTCCCGACCAATATTTGCCGATCCTGAGCTGCCTGAAAAGACGATTACCGGCAGAGAAATAGAAATTATACCCTGTGTGCGATGTAATACATGTGTCAGCAGAGAGCAGGCGGGTTCGCGTTCGTTATGTGCTATCAATCCTATAACAGGATACGAAGGTCGTTCTGGTGGAGCAGCTGAGGCGTGCCGGAAAATTGTTATTGCTGGCGGTGGTCCGGGGGGGATGCAAACTGCGTTAACGGCTGTACTGCAAGGACACCAGGTGACACTTGTTGAACGAGAAGAAGAACTTGGCGGGGCACTTGGAGTAGCATCCAAGCTAGCTTTTAAAAAGGGGTTACGTGGATATCTCCGATATCTAAACCACGCCGTGGATAGTGCAGGGGTCAATCTGATTACTGGGACAGACATCACTGAATGCGCTGGTCTAATTTCCGAAGCTGACGACCTAGTATTTGCTATAGGAGGACGGTGGGTTCTACCAAATTACAAAGGTGTGACCGTTATAGATCCAATCTCCGCTCTGAGGAATATCGATAAAATTGGAGAAACTGTAGTCGTAATCGGCGCGGATCTAATTGGGGCGGAGACAGCGTGGCATCTGGCGGCTACGGGACGGAAAGTTACCCTCACTGATCGACGGGCTGACTTTGGCGAAGACATCAATCTTGTGAGCCGCTTGGTGGTTCCTAGTATGTTGCATGAGGAAGAGGTTAACATCCTGTTCTCGTGTGAAATTGCGGGTAGCGAGGATGGGAAAATCTCCATGAAAAACGAAAATGGTAGCCAAACCATGAAGGTGGACACTGTGATCGCAGCGTCGGAACTTCAAACACCGGATCTACCTTTCGATGAGGCTCAACTGTCGGACAATATAAGATTACACAAGGTTGGAGAAGCATCAGGGTTGCCTGGTCTTAGGTGGGCCACGTATACCGGTGAAAATGTAGCCCGGGCGCTCTAACAATTGGGTTTAGTGATTTTTAACAAATACCGTTTTTTATCTTTAACTAATTGGGTTGGTGGCTCCACGCTGCGGACTGCCAATTATCTTCGGCATGATGTGTCAGCAGACGGTGAAAAGCCTGTACAAAATTAACGGCATACTTTGCCATCTTTTCTCGTAATTACCGACTGATTTTCGATTTAACCCAAAATCCATTTTAAACTCCCGAGTTTTTGATCTCGTTATCCGGTAGTACTCTGTGTGATCGCTTTCTATGAACTCGGCAAAAGACTAACGCA
>CAZKFO010000127.1:0-3703 GCA_964552145.1 uncultured bacterium
AGCTCCTTTTTTTGCTGCGGTATTTAAGTCTTCTCCTTTTTCTATATGTCTATATATGTTCTCACCAACAATAATTGCGTCATCTACCACTATACCCAATACTAAAATAAATGTAAACAATGATAGCAAATTAATAGAAACATCTAAATAAGGAAGCATTAGAAGTGCACCCATAAAAGAGATTGGGATTCCTAAAGATACCCAAAATGCTAATTTAGGCTTTAAAAAAATAGCTAACATTAGTACTACCAACATAAGTCCCAATCTGGCGTTCCTCAATAATAAATCAATTCTTCCTCTTAAAATCCTTGATTCATCATTCCAACTTGTTACTCCTATCCCTTTAGGCAAAGATGATTGCAATTTACTTATATAATTATTGACGGTATTAGATACTTCAATCGCATTTTGATTGCCTACTCTAAAAACATTAATTAGTTTGGTTGGATATCCATTGAATTTTAATGAAGATTCTCCTTCTACAAATCCATCTTTAATGATTGCAATATCACTTAGCTTTAATCTCGTCCCATCAGCCTTAGTCAATATGGTAATATCACCATAATCATTCCCAGTAATAGCTTGCCCCTCTGTTCTTATAAGATATTCATTGCCTTTGGATTGTATCTTTCCCCCTGGTAAGTCCACTGATGAAGTTCTAATAGATTGAATAATTTGATTAAATGTAAGTGAATATTCCTTTAGCTCATTTTCTGAAACTTCTATAGAAATTTCTTTTGCTTTAACCCCTCCCATTGATGTTAGTGTAATACCAGGGAGCGTAGATATTTCATCTTGCATTCTCTTTGATATACTAGTTAAAGACTCTTCGTCAACATCACCGTAAACAGCAACTTGCATAACTTGAGATTGAATTTTAAACTCAGTTATAATCGGTTTTTCTGCTTGATTAGGAAAGCTAGAGATAGCATTTATATTGGTTATTATCTCTTCCTTTACTTTAGATATATCTTCTCCAGGAAGCAATTCAACATATACTAAGCCCTGATTTTCAAGAGCTGTAGATCTTATTTTTTTAACGCTCTCAATACCAAAGACATTTTCTTCAATTTTTGTGCAAATTGATTCTTCAACATCTTCTGGTGAAGCACCCGGATATGGAACAGTAATTGTAACAATATCAAGGACTGGCTCAGGAAATATTTCCATTAGTATCTTAGGTAGAGTTACATATCCAGCTATTATAATAAATATCATAAATAAATTAGCTGCTACAATATTATCAGTGAACCAATTAATAATGCTTTTCATGACAGCTCTATTTTAATTGTACTTTCATATCTGGATACATTACATCGAGTTTGGTTAAACAAACTAAACTCATATTATTTAAACCATCAGTAATTAATGCAATATCATCAACATATCTAATTACATTTACTTTACTAAATACAAGAGTTGTATCTAATCTATCAATTGTTATTACTTGATTATCTTGTCTTATTAATTCTCTACCTAACCTAAAAACCTGATTAAACTTTTTTCCAATAATTTCGGCTTCAACAAATTGCCCAACCCTTAATGGTATATGGTTCTTAGCTAAATCATAAGGTCTAGCAACCCTACCAATTAAAACTGCCATTCTACTTTTAGGGTCTATCTCTGCCTCCATTCGAACTATACTCCCTTTCCAAACAACATCCTTACCGCCAAATGAACCTTTTAGAATTAACTCTGATTGCTTATTAGGCACTATTTCACTTCCATCTAATGGAATATCTAAAAATTTAAGTTCTTCATCAGGTATAGGGAGCTTCACCTCTACAAAATCAGTAGAATAAACACTTGCTAATAAGAACCCTGGAGAGACAACTGTCCCTATATCTATATTTTTCTTTCGAACTAATCCATCATAAGGTGCTCTTATAATAGTTTTATCTAAATTTCTTTTTAATCTTTCTAGATTTGCTTCAGCTGCTTCCACTTCAGATTGTGCCTGTTTAAGCTGTGGAACTCTTAAAGCTAAATCACTAGGTGTACCTTCACCTATCTTTTCCCACTCTTCTTTTGCAGAGAGAGACTCAGCTTCCTCAAAAGATAATTTAGTTTTAGCTGCAGCTAAAATTGACTCAGCACTTTTTATATCTAATTCATAATCTTTAGAATCAATCTTAGCAAGTACATCTTCTTTCTTAAATGATGAGCCTTCATATAGGTTAGAAGATACATATACAACAGGACCTATAATTTCTGAAAAAATCTGACTCTCCGTGTATGGAATAATAGTTCCCTGTGATTTCACAATTATATTAATTGATTCATGCTGAAGATTTTTAGCTTCAACAAATGGATGAACAAATTTAACTTCATCTGGAATTGTAACAGGTCTTAGTACTATCATTAACCCTGATATAATAACCCCCAGTACTATAATTAATAATGGATAAAATTTTGAAATATTCTTCTTAAGATTCACTCAACCTACCTCCTAAACATATTAGCAAATCAATTCTATTTTCTATTAACATTTTTCTAACTGCAATCATTTGTCCTTTTGTGTCAAACATTCTCTTCTGACTATCTAAAACTGTAATTAAATCAGATAATCCATTTTCATATCTATCCTTTGCTAAATTATATGCTTCCGCTGACTGTATATATGCTGCATCTAAAGCATTAAATTGATTATCTAACATTTTGCTTGTAGAAAGTTTATTCTCAATTTCAGAGAACGCTTTTAATATTGTATATTCATACTCAGATTCTATTTGATTATATTTTGATTTTGATAACTCTTCATTTGCTTTTATTTTCCCTGGTTGTAATATCGGAAGGGTAATCCTAGCACCGACCTTTCCAAGCTGAGAAGAAAAATAATTTCCTTTAAGTAAATCTTCCAGACTTTTACTAACTGCTCCTGTGTAATCTGTTAAATTAATAATAGGGAATTTTGCTTTATTCGCAGATTTGAGTGAAAACTTTGCTGATTCTAATTTATTATAGGCAGATTGAATGTCTGGTCTATTCTCAACAACTTGAGATGGGAGGTGAGAAGGGATTTCTGGTAAATTTGCACTTAAATGCTCTCTTGAAACTAGGGTTCCTGATGGATAGAGGCCCATCATTATTTCCATTTCTCTTTTCAGGTTATCTACTATCATTCTTCGTTGCTCAAGATTAGCTTTTTCTGCTAATAAATTTGACAGGGATAACCGATAATCAAGAGAGGAGCGAACTCCTTGATTATATCTATCTTCTACTATATTAAATATATCTTGAAGTGCATCTACGGATGATTTGCTAAGCATCTCTTGTTCTTTAGATTCTACTAAATTAAAATACATTTTAACACCTTGAGCTATAATCGAAAATTTTATAAAATCATAATGATTCACTGCTGATTCATATTCTTTAAGTGATGAGAGTCTCCCTGATAATAATTTCCCCCACAGATCAATTTCCCATGAACTAGATAACTGTAATCCATATGATTCATCAGGAATAGAACTCCCAGGACCAAATGCTGCCGCATTTAATAAAGATACATCTAGGTTTGGGAAAATCCCCGATCCATTAATTTTTGATAGGGCTTTAGAAGCCTCTAGAGATGAAATTGCTATTTTTAAATCATAATTATTCCTTAGAAAAACTTCCATAATAGAATCAAGCTTGGTATCACTAAATATTTCCCACCAATTATTTGCAATATGAAAGCTATCGCTAGCATTCATAGATATAGATT
>CAZKFO010000128.1:0-3691 GCA_964552145.1 uncultured bacterium
TAGATGCTGAAGGTTTTGATGGTTATGTCCATCTTGAGTGGGGAGAACCGGGAAACTATGTTTGTGCAGATGAAGTTATTTCATCACTACCTTTTAGCTCAACTGGTTCAACTATAGGGATGGAACAGGATTGGATGATGCAACAACATTCTTACTCTGATTTAATTATCCCAGATTTTGCATACCTCTTAATTATAAATGAACCAACAGTAATTGATGTAAATTTATGTAGTGAATTTACAGATTATGATACAGTGCTTGAAATTTTTACGGCAGATGCTGATTGTAATGAGACTTCAACAGGTTATGCAGATGATGACGGTTTAATATGCGAAGTTGATCAGGCCCCATACACCCCAAGTGAATTGTTGGGTGTTCCTCTTGATGCTGGAGAGTATTATATTGTAGTTTCTGGCTACCCTTGGACTCCTAATCCTTATTATGACACAAATTCTTTTGAGGGAAATTATGGAATCTCTGTTACTGAATCACGTTATGTGGCACAAGAACCTACTAGCATGGAAGAAGCAGTAGCCTATCAAGCAAATAAGAGTGGTCAAAACTTGGCATTAGAGGATTGGATTATAGCCGATGGTTCTCAATCAAATAATCTCACAAGAGAATTGCTTGGATTTAATATATATAGAGATGGATCCTTATTGAATTCAGTTGATCCTGGGGTTTACAGCTATGATGATTATGATGTCAATAATTTAGAAGAGTATTGCTATGCAGTTAGTTCAGTTTATAGTGAAGGAGAGTCTGCTCAGCAGACTAATCAGGTTTGTGTTTCTCCTGAACCAGGGATTGCCCCTAACAATCTAAATGCATATCCGGATATTAATGTAATTACAATGGATTGGCAGGCAGCGTTGAGTAATGGGGCAGGAGAGGTAATAGATTACAATGTATACAGAGATGATATTTTCTTATCTAATGCAGCTAGCACTGTATTTACTGATAATACAGCGCAGCATGATACTAACTACTGTTACAAGGTAACGGCAAACTTTCCTTCAGGAGAATCTTTTTCGACAAATGAAAGTTGTACTATGTGGATTCTTCCTCCTCCAACAAATTTTGATGCGGTTGGTACGAATGGCCAAATTGAGCTTTTATGGGAGCCTTCAATATTTGATGAGGTATTAAGCTATAATATATATAGGAGTGGTGAGTTTTTGGTAAATACCTCTGATACATTCTACAATGATAATACTACAGATCATGGTGTTGAATATTGTTATCATGTTACATCTTTATATGAATTAGGCGAATCTATACCTACTGATGATGAATGCGCTATGTGGGAAATACTGCCGCCATCAGATTTAACAGCAGAGGGACTTGATGGATATGTCCATCTTGCTTGGACAGACCCTCCAGATGGAGGTGAGCCAGGCATTGGAGATGAGTGTGTTATCTATGACTACTATGGTGGTGGATATTATGGTCTTGGGTATGTTGATTGTATTGGGGTTTGTTTTTCAGAAACATTGCTTGTATGGGTTGGTGATGGATGGTGCGATGATGGATCGTTTGGTGTTGTCTTTACTTGTCCAGAGTGGAGCTGTGATGGATGTGATTGTTTATATACAGGCACTAACCCTCCTGAATGTGTAGATGAATGCGGCGCATTTCTAGATAGCGAAGATAATAATCCTGAAAATTACTACCGGAGTGAAAATGATCTTATTGATTTACCTCAAATGCAAAACTCAAGAGACTTAATTGGGTTTAATATATATAGAGATGGAAATTTACTTACAACCGTTTCCCCAGGGATATACGAGTATGATGATTATGAGGTAGAAAATTTAGATGAATATTGCTATACGGTAACTTCAGTCTATGATGCAGGTGAGTCTTTGGAATCTACTGATCAGGTTTGCGCAGAGCCAGAGCCGGGCATTGCACCTTCTCAGCTACAGGCTTCTTCTCAGATAGATGTAATTTTATTGGAATGGCAGCCAGGAATTAGTAATGGTGGTGGATCTGTGATTGACTATAATATATATAGAGATGACGTTCTTTTGTCTACTACAGCTAATACTGTTTTTACTGATGATACAACAGAGCATGATATTAACTATTGCTATAAAGTGACAGCAAACTTTCCTTCAGGGGAGTCCTTCGCAACAAATGAGAGCTGCGCGATGTGGATTCTTGATGCTCCTGTGGGGGTCAGTGCGTCTGGGGGAAATGGATTTATTCAAATAGATTGGCTTGCTCCAGGTTCAGCTGTTTTTTATGATGTGAGTTGTGATGGAGGAAGTTGGCAAACAGAGGTCTCTTGGAATTTAGAGTATGAATCAGAGATTATACTATCTGGAGGAGCCCCGTACTTGAGCGAAGGGGTACAATTCATTCCTGGTGACTATACTTTATATATGTATGATAGCTTTGGAGATGGCTGGAATGGAAATGTATTTAATTTAACTGATGAGGATGGAAACCTAGCGGCATCTTGTACTTTAGATGGTTATTATGGATATGGGTTCGAAGGTATCTGCCAATTTACTCTTGGACGAGAAGCTACTTTATTTGGAGGGGTTCCACCTGTTGTAGCAGTTGATAACGCTCCTGATAATAAGGCTCAGCTTGTTGCTGAGGCTATAGCAAATGGAACTTATGTGACATTTGAAGCAGATGAAAATAGAGTTTCAAACAATTTAGAGCAACCATCTTCAAGGGAAGATAGAGATCTTTTAAGTTTTGATTTATATAGAGATGGACAACTTTTAGTTAATTTGCCAATTGATGTATACACCTATATGGATGTAGGCCTCGAAAATGGAACGCGATATTGTTATTATATAGTTGCTAATTATGATGAAGGATCTTCTCAGCCGAGTTCAGAAGCGTGTGCAATACCTGATGCTGGTCCTATGTGCCCACCAGAGAATCTTATAACAAGCGTTGATGATGGGGATACCTTTGTGCATCTTGATTGGGACCCTGTAGATGCGGGTTGTGAATTGCAAGGAGGTGACAATGATTCTAACACATCCTTAAGGCTCGATGGTTATAATATATATAGAGATTTAGAACTAATTGGCTCAGTAGGTTTAGACCAAACAGAATATGATGATCATTCGATTGAATTTGGTATTAATTATTGCTACAAGGTGAAGGCGATCTATGAAGAAGGAGAGTCTAATCCTACAAATGAAAGTTGTTCAATGGTAACAGATCCAGCTAGCTTTGCTGTAATTCAGATTCCATCATTATCGGTAGGTGGAGGAAATAATTTTACTATTAGTGTTTCATTAGAGAATCAATCTGCACTACAAGGTGTTCAGTTTACATTATCAGATACCCCTGACTACTTAGTAGGGATTGGTGCAGTTTCTACAGATAGGACAGAAGGTTTTGATGTTAGTTATAGTGAGGTTGATGGAGATTTAATAGTAGTTATATTTAGTTTCTCGGGTGCTCTAGTTGACCCTGGAAATGGCCCAGTAGCTGAAATTACTTTCTCAACACCTATAGTTGAAGAAAATCAGGATGTTGTATTGTCTGCATATGATATTATTTTGGGAGATCCTAATGGTGTAGAGGTTCCCTCCTTTGGTGTGGATGGTATTATTACTATTACCGATTCGCAAATTATTGATATTTCCTTAGAGCCCTATACTATGAACCTTATTTCCTTTAATGTTGAGCTTGAAGATCCATCTGTTGAATCTTTGTT
>CAZKFO010000129.1:0-3620 GCA_964552145.1 uncultured bacterium
TTTTTCCTGTTGAGCTAAAACCAACCTGGTATTTGAACAAAAAGTCGTGGCGTTTTCCTGTGGCGATCATGTCGTCATCGCGTCGAAGCCTTAGCTTTGCGGGTTGACGGCATTTATCGGCTAGCAACGCGGCTATAGCCGCAACAATCGTTGACTGACTTTCTTTACCGCCAAAAGCTCCACCCATTCTTCGAACTTCCACCGTCACATCATTCTGATTTATACCTAAAACACGACTTACTCCGTGTTGAACCTCTGTAGGGTGTTGTGTTGAGGAATAAACCAACATGTCGGAACCCTCGCCTGGTATAGCCAGCGCAATTTGACTTTCCAAATAAAAGTGATCCTGCCCTCCACAAGCAATTTCACCTTTCACAACCAGGTCAGAGTCTTTAATAGCTTTTTCCGCATCACCGGATACAATTTTTGGAGGCTCATAGGTAAACTGGCCTTTATCCCAGGCATCTTGGATGGAAAGGACAGAGGGTAATTTTTCGTAGATAACTTTAATCTTTTCTATCGCGGCAAAGGCATTATCATAATTATCTGCCGCAATGGCTGCTACAGGTTGACCCGCATATTCAACGAGGTCTTCAGCTAAGACGGGTTCGTCGCTAAACACAGGGGCTATATCGTTTAACCCCGGTATATCATTTGCCGTAATAACAGCAGCCACACCGGAACATGCCTCAGCCTTTGAGGTATCAATGTTTAAAATTTTAGCATGTGCGTGCGGACTTAATAATAAAGCAACTTCCTGTGTCTCGGGTAAATTAGGCATGTCATCGATAAAAACAGCACCACCGACAACATGTTTGATAGCACTATCGTGTTGAGAACTTTTATGGACCCCTCCTCGAATGTCTTCTGATGCACTCATTGAACTTTTACTACTTCGAGTTCATTTTCGGAGCCGAAGAGATCGCGATAGAGTCGAATTAATAAATTAGTGGCAACTTTCGTGCGGTATTTTGCACTTGCCCGGTGATCGCTTATTGGCTGAAAATCAAGGGATATTTGTTTAGATGACTCTATAAACTGACCTTCATCTAAACGATTGCCTTCCAAAGCTAATTCAGTTTTTGTTGCCCTACAGGGTTTTACGGCCATTCCTCCGTATACGACACGAGCGCTCGATATCGTTGAGTTTTCAATCGTCAAGCGGTAGGCACCAATCACCGACGATATGTCCTGGTCATATCTCTTGGAAACTTTATACGTCCGAAATATTTGGTTATCCAAAAGCTTTGGGATTTTAATATTTTTAATGACCTCATTTTCTTTTAAACAAGTTTCTCGGTAGCCAACAAAAAAACCTTCTATTGGCACTTCACGTTCACCGTCGGACGACGCCAGGGTAAGACTTGCATCAAGTGAGATAAGACAGGGAAGAGTATCGCCAATGGGTGAAGCATTTCCAATATTGCCACCGACCGTCCCTAAATTTCTTATTTGTCGAGAGCCAATGCGACGGATTAACCCTTCAAATGAGGGGAAAAGCCTTTTTATATAGTCCAAGGCCTCCGTATACGTGACGGCGGCACCCAGAATAAGCTCGGCTTTTGTCTCAATAATTTCACGAAGCTCTGAGACGTGACCCGTATAAATCACATTCTCAGGAACGATCCGCTCTTTACTAATGGAAAGACCCAGGTCGGTTCCACCCGATAATAGCATCGCATCTTTAATCAGGCCCTTAAGACTAACCAGCTCGCTAAGTGATTTTGGCATGTAAAAAGTTTGGTTTTCGTTCTGATATTTTTCCGGCGGAGGCTCTAAAGGGCGTTGTTCATATTTGATATTTTCTATACACCCAATTCGTGCTGCATCAACAATCGGCCTATAGCCGGTACACCGACAAAGGTTCCCGGCCAGTGCATCATGAATAACGGGATCATCTTTTTCTTCCGGTGACTGCCCCAAGGCGAAAAGGGCCATCACAAACCCAGGAGTACAAAATCCACACTGCGTCCCCCCTCCCTCAGCTAAGCAATTCTGTATTGTGCTCAACTCTCCAACATTAAAAATTTTTACTCCCTCAACAGTGATAATTTCACTCGCTCCTACCTGTCCTAATTGCAAAAGACAGGAATTTACGGCTTCAAATTTATTATTGACGACACGTACAACCGTGCAGGCCCCGCAATCACCCTCCGCGCAACCTTCCTTAGTGCCGGTTAAATTCGGATTTTCCCGAACATATTCCAATAATGTCATGCTAGGAGAAGCGTCACCCGTATCGTGTAATTTTCCATTTAAGACGAGACGGACCATGCGATTGAAAACCTGTAATCATTAAAAACCTGGCTGGCGTTAAAAAGTTTATTACAGATTTTCTAAATTTTGAAGATTTGTTACTTCTCTGCCTGCTATCCAACCTGTAACAAAACACTCAGCAATATTTCCTCCGGAAAGATAGAGGTGCCCAAAACTACTACCCAATTCGCCCGCGGCATACAATCTTGGGACAGGTTTTCCTTCAATGTTCAGAATTTGCTGCTTGGCATTATGGACCGGACCACCTTGGGTATTGGAGACAGCCGGCCATACCTGCCCAAAGATATATGGGGGCTTGTCTATCCTCGCCATCGTCCCGGGCGGTCTTTTAAAATCCACATCTTCTCCTTCGTCACACAATGCATTCCAACGATCAACGGTGGAGTTCAAAATTTTGCGGTCGACTTCCAGTTGGTCCGCTAAATCATTTAAATTCTTTGCCTCTTTTAATATCCCTAATTTTAGCTCCTGGGAATTATCTTCACTCCAGTCGTAGGTGTACTCGGGGTCATTTGTACGAATATCGCCAATTTGATATGTAGATGACCCATCTTGATCCGTGATCAACCAGGATGGAATTCTTGGGTAACTCATTGTTTCACTATCCATGAAATGCATGGGCCTGTGTGACGTATCTTGTGCGTAGGGTGGGCACTCATTCATGTAGCGGCGCCCTAGTTGATCCACAACGATCCATACCATTTTGACGTCAGCTTCATTTTTATTTATTGGGTTCCAATCTGGCAGCCGCTTAACCCGAAGAGCAAAAGGAAAGTCAGGATCCGGGTGTTTAAATGCATAGCAGCCATGAAAGTGCCACATGTGCCATAAGTCTGCGCCTACCGACTGAGCCATCCTAATTCCGTCACCCGTATTCCCTCTGGAAGAGGCAGTTAAAACGGGCTTTCCCTCCCAATACTGAGACTTCATTTCATGGTTGTACTCAAAGCCTCCGCATGCGAGAACGACGCCCTGCCTTGCCCCAACTCGTAATTCTTTAGCGTCGTCTGAAATAGTTAAGCCACAAACCTCACCTTCATTATTTCTAACAAGATTTTTTACAGGGGAACTCAATTTTACGGTTATATCTCTCGACTTGATATTGTGATCAAGAACCCAAAACATTCCCGGGCCCCCAGAACTAGGCCTCGTCCGAACGTGCGGAAAATATTTTAACCTGTCAAAACTTTCTGGGACTTCAACTTGCGTATGATAAAAAGTCTCCCATCCGGGAAAGGGGTAATTGCCACCCCTTTTACCCGAGAACTCTGTATCCTTAATCGACACACCGTCAACCACAGCGACCAGCTTTTTCACGTATTCTTCGGCCTGGGTCATGCCTT
>CAZKFO010000130.1:0-421 GCA_964552145.1 uncultured bacterium
AATGCTCAGCAAGAGCTTGAAGAACTGATTGTCTTATCCACCATACTGCATAACTAATAAATTTAAATCCTCTTGTTTCATCGAAACGCTCAGCTGCTTTTATTAAACCTAAATTCCCTTCGTTAATCAAATCTGTAAGTGGAAGTCCTTGTCCTTGATAATCTTTTGCAACACTTACAACAAACCTAAGGTTCGCTTCAGTCAGCTCTTTTAAAGCTTTTCTGCTACCACTTCTTACGGCTATTGCTAGTTCAACTTCTCTTTCAGGATCTAAGGGTTGATATTTGCTTATTTCTTGTAGATATTTACTTAATGAGCGATTTGCATCACTACCAATTTTTTGGATTTTCTGACCGATTCTATCTACTTTTTTCTTCTTTTTCTTAGCACTAGCAGTTTTTTTAGTTTTGGCATCATCTAC
>CAZKFO010000130.1:452-1829 GCA_964552145.1 uncultured bacterium
TTTGTTTTTTCTTTTTTATTAGAATCAGTTTTTTAAGCATTTTTTTTAGTAGCTGTGTATTTATTTTTAGTTCATTTTTCTGTTTTCTTAGTAGCAGTTTTTGCAGCAGTTTTTTTAGTAGCTGTGGCTTTAGCTTTAGTGCTTTTTGCTGTTTTCTTAGTAGCAGCTTTTGTAGCAGTTTTTTTAGTAGCTGTGGCTTTAGCTTTAGTGCTTTTTACTGTTTTCTTAGTAGCAGCTTTTGTAGCAGTTTTTTTTCGATCTGTCATATCCTAATCCATTTAAGGTTAAAAAAGCTAACAATTTTAATAATAATAGACGGAGATTCCTATTAAATTATATCAAATTAGTTAATTAATTAATTCGATATATTTATTTACTGATATCTCTCCAGGGCGTTTATCTAATAAAGTTGGTATTAAATCTATATTTAATTTCATATCAGGAGTAATACAATTCTTTAGTTTTTTTCTTCGTTTATTAAAAATAGCTCTAACAATATCCCTAAATCTATTATAATCATGAATTTTTCTATTAGTATCTCTCTTCAGGTATATAAAGCTAGATTCTACTTTTGGAATAGGTCTAAATACATTTTTTGATACATTAAATAATATTTGAGGTTTTGAAAAAATTTGAGTCATAACACTTAATCTTCCATATGACTTTGATCCTGGTTTTGCTACAATCCGCTCAGCAACTTCCCTCTGTATCAAAAAAAACATTTCTTCCCATTTAATTCCTGATTCAAAAAAATTAAATATAATTGGAGATGTAATATAGTAGGGTAGGTTTCCTACTATAGTTTTACAATCATATTTTTTTAGGTTAGTTTTTAATATGTCTTGGTTTATAATCTCTAGATTGGGGATGTTTTTTTGCTCTAATATTTGGCATAAATTTTTATCTATTTCTACCCCTATTATTTTTTTTACTTTTTTGCTTATTAACTCAGTGATGGCACCTTTTCCAGGACCTATCTCAAGTATGGAATCTTCTGATTTAATATTTAGTGTAGATACAATTTTATTACATGTATTTTTATCGATGAGGAAGTTTTGTCCCCATCTCTTCTTGGGTTTCATATAAATCATCTTAATTTATGAAATAATTTCAATGCATTTAATGTCGTTTGCTTAATTACATCAGTTATAGGGATTCCTTTTATTTCAGCAATCTTTTCAGCAACAATTGATACATTTGAAGGTTCATTTCTCTTTCCTCTATAAGGTTCAGGGGTAAGATATGGAGAGTCTGTCTCCACCATTAGACTTGATAGGGGTATTGACCTTACCACATCATACAAATTAGAATTCTTAAAAGTAATTATTCCAGTAAAAGAGAGCATTAGCCCTAAGTTTATTATTTTAGTTGCAAATT
>CAZKFO010000130.1:1839-3541 GCA_964552145.1 uncultured bacterium
AAGAACAGATTTTGCTAATTCGTATGAAGAAGTAAAACAGTGGATAACTCCTTTTGGCGTATAAGTTTTTAGTATCTTATAAAGATCATTATCTGATTCTCTGTTATGTATCACAACTGGAAAATCTAAACTATTTGCTAGTTCAATTTGTTCCCTGAAACATCTTTTCTGAGTTTCTATGTCTGAGTGTTTATAATAGTAATCTAGCCCAATTTCTCCTACAGCTAATACCTTAGGTTCTTTGCACATCATTTCTAATTCGTCAAGATAGTTTTTATTTGTCTTATTTGATTCATGGGGGTGATATCCTACAGTACAGAATATATTATCATATTTATTTGCAATTTCTAGTGATTCAATAGAAGTTTCAAGGTCAACTCCAACACAGATTATTTTTCCTACCCCATTATCTAAAGCTCGATTTATAACTTCATCAAGATCATCTTTGTATTGATCATAATAAATATGAGAATGAGTATCTATTAAACTTCTCATTATCAGGTTAAATGTCTTTTTTAGGAAATAATGTAGAGATAGAGTCTATACCCTGTTGAGGTTTAATTAATCCATAAGATAAGTTATTTTCTGTTTCTTCTACTCCCATTGCATTAAGAACAGTTTTTGTTTTTGTTGGCATGATTGGATTAAGAAGTTGGGTAGATATCCTTATACATTCAATAGATAGGTATAAAGTTGTAGCCGTAATTTCTTTATCGTTTGGAAAGTCTTTTACTGTTTTCCAAGGGGCTTTATTTTCTAGATATTTATTTATTGCTCTAATCATTGAAAAAATGGTTTCGACAGCATCATGTACTCTAAATTCCTCTATATATTTATATGTTTTCTCTATTGAGAGCTCAAATTCTTTAATTAAGTTAAGATCTATATCATTATAATCTCCAGGAGATGGAACTTTAGAATTAAAGAATTTAGAAATCAATACAAAGACCCTATTAACAACATTTCCATAATCATTTGCAAGGTCATCATTATAGCGTTTAGTAAATGAATCAAGGGTAAAAGTAGAATCTTGTCCTAGAACCATATTTCTCATTAAATAGTATCGTAATGAATCTGCCCCATATTCATCTGCAAGCTCAAGTGGTTTAATTACGTTCCCTAATGATTTGGACATTTTGACATCATCTATTAACCACCATCCATGTGCAAAGATAGTTTTTGGAAGTTCGATATTACATGCCATTAACATAGTTGGCCAATAAACACAGTGAGTTGTTATAATATCCTTAGCCATTAGATGATAATTTGCTGGCCAGTAGTAATTAAATTTTTCTTTATCTTTATCCCACCCTATGCCCGTTATATAATTAAGAAGTGCATCAAACCAAACATAAGTAACATAGTCTTTATCAAATGGTAATTCAATGCCCCATGACAGGCGTGATTTAGGTCTAGATATACATAAGTCATTCAACGGTTTTTTTAGAAAACCCAATATTTCATTTTTTCTACTTCCTGGTTGAATAAAATCAGAATTTTTTTGTATGTGAGATATCAGCCTATTCTGATATTTTGACATTTTAAAGAAATAATTTTTTTCTTTTAATTTTTTTACTTCTCTATAATCTCCTTCTTCTTCCTCTTTCTTAGTTATAAACCTTTCTTCTGAAACAGAGTACAACCCTTCATATTCATCAAAATATATATCGCCATTATTGTGCAAATATTCTAAGACTTTTTT
>CAZKFO010000131.1:0-3520 GCA_964552145.1 uncultured bacterium
ACAGTTACCATCGCAGTCAAAATTATCTTCAGCATAGGTACAAGAGCCATCATCTACAGTTGCAGCCGGATTGTAGTTACATGGGCTACCTGTCGAATCTGTACATCCAAACACACAGTCATTTGATGCATCATCATCACAGACACCACACGCATCAAAATAGCCGCTTCCACCGCAGACACCACACGCATCCACATCTGATAGACAAACTCCATCGCAATCAAAGCCATCATCCGGGTATGCACAAGTACCATCATCTGCAGTTGCAATCGGATTGAAATTACATGCGCCACCTGTCGCATCCATACATCCAAGAATATCATCAGCTGGGCAGGTAGTATCACCACCCTCACATACTATTGTACCATCTGAGCATACTGTAGCATCCTCACCGCATCCGCAGCCAAGATCCACATCACCATCACAGTTACATGTACCGTCAGCGATACCATCGCCGTTACAAACACCACACTCATCAAGCACAGCACTTCCGCTACACTCACCAGCACAATCAATAACCGCATCACCACCACACACATCAGCGCAATCTAGCTCCGCTGTACAGTTACCATCACAGTCAAAATTCTCCTGAGCATATGTACAAGAGCCATCATCAAGACCCGCTGTATCATCAAAGTTACAGGCAGTTGCATCCGTACAGCCGTAGTATAGAAGCTCAGGAAAACTTCCAAGCAAAGGATCACCAATAATATCTGAAAATACAAACGCTGATAGGCAGTCTTCTGTAATTTCACCAGTTAGCTCAACCAAAGTACCTGAACCCGCAGGAACCACAGAGCCTGTAAATGAAAACGCAAGAACAGCAGTCCCACTAGCTGAAACTGTAAATCCATTCGCTGCAGCATCACCACCAGCAGCACCGGTCACACAGCCATCGTGAGCAAACTGAAATCCACCAATATCTGTATCAGTAACGTAGTTTAGATTACCACCATCTAAACTCAAGCAAACATTAGTCCCCTCTGGACATCCATACGCACATGAAGAGCCATCTCCAGCGCACTCACCACACTCATCAACCACTGAGCTACCACCACACTCACCAGCGCAGTCATTAAACAAGCAGCTACCATCATCATATTCAGCGTATGCATCGTAGTTGCATGCAGTCTGATCCATGCATCCAGGAACTCCCATATCAATCTGCAAGCCTTCTACCGTAGTAAATAGATCTCCAAACTGACCACCTGAACCAAATAGAGCGCTTGCATCAAATTCCATGCCCTCGCTAGCATCATAGACTCTAATAACAATATCATTATCCCCAATTGCACCATTTAAAATTGGGCCATTAAAATCACTTAGGTCCTCAGATAGAATCGCTGCAACTTCTATTACCTTTCCTTCTGGATTTGCTTCGCCATCCCATACACCTGCGCCCACAAGGACCTCACCATATACAGGATTGCTACAACCCTCTTCTGGGATACAAGTTTCAATTACACCATTTAAATCATATACTCCTACCTCATCACCAATCTCTAAGCCAGTAATACTGTCCTTAAAAACCAGCAAATGTGAGTTTCCTGTTTGATTTATTGTCACATCATAGTAAACTGTGCATTCAGATGCCTCTTCAGCCTCTCCACCACACTCACCACAGACATCCTCTACCGCATCACCACCGCACTCATCAGCACAATCTAGCACGCTTCCATCACAGTCACACTCACCATCTGCGATACCACCGCCATCACAAATACCACACTCATCCTCTACCGCATCACCACCACATTCACCTGCACAATCTACTTCTAATTCACAGTTACCATCACAATCATAAGGAGCAGTTGCATACTCACATGAGCCATCATCTACAGTCGCATCCGAATCATAGTTACACGCGGTGTCATCCATACAGCCTTCAGGATTTATCGAACTATCCCAGTCATATGATAGCCCAACGCCATTCGCTCCAGAAAATATAAACTCTGATAGGCAATCCTCACTCACATCGCCAGAAAGCTCTAGCAATATACCCGCACCTGCAGGAATAGAGGAACCTGTAAATGAAAAACCTATTACCGCTGCATCACTTGCAGAAACACTAAATCCATTAGCCTCTGCATCACCAGGGCCTATATCAGTTATACATCCATTATGATTAAACTGAAATCCATAGATATCCGCGCTGCTATCATATAAAAGATCACCATCTTCTAAAGATAATAAAACACATGGGAAGCCATCGCCATCACAAACCCCACACTCATCTACTACGCTATCACCACCACACTCACCTGCACAATCAAGCTCTGCTGTACAATTACCTGCACAGTCAAAGTTTTCTTCTGGATGTTCACAAGACCCATCATCTGCATTCGCATCTGGATTGTAATTACATGCATCCATCTCTGTACAACCCTCAATAAGCTCTTCTGCAAATCCAACCACTAACCCCTCACCATTAGGACCGGAAAATATAAAATCAGATAGACATTCTTCAGTTACAGTACCAGCAAGCTGCACCAGAGTCCCTGCACCCGCTGGAACAACAGAGCCTGTAAATGAAAACGCAAGAACGGTTGAGCCACTAGCTGAAATAGTGAATCCATTCGCTGCTGCATCACCGCCAGAAGCTCCTGTTACACATCCATTGTGTCCAAATTGAAATCCAGCAATATCTAGGCCACTATCATAGTTAAGATTACCGCCATCTAAAGATAAACATACATCAGTACCTAGGTCACAGCCTGTATCTGCGCCACCATCATCACCACCATCATCAGCACCACCATCATCTTCGCAAGTAGAACCATCGCCATCACATACCCCACACTCATCAAGCTCAGCTGTTGATCCACACTGGCTATCGCAACCAGAAGGAGCTGGCTCTCCACATCCACAACCTAAGTCTACATTGTCATCGCAGTCGCATGCACCATCATCAATACCATCACCATCACACTCACCACACTCATCAACAACTGCGTCACCACCACAATCACCAGCACAATCATTAAACAAGCAGCTATCATCATCAATAGTAGCATCCATATTGTAGTTACATGCAGTATTATCTGTGCATCCTTCAATATCAGCACCACCATCATCAGTCATTGCAGTAGCCCATTCAACAACCAAAGCACCACCAGAAGCATCTGAGAATATAAACGCTGATAGGCAATCCTCTGTTACATCACCAACAAGCTCCACGAGTGTACCTGCACCTGCAGGAACCACCGAACCTGTAAATGAAAATGCAATCACCGCACTACCACTAGCAGATACTGCAAAGCCATTCGCAGCAGCATCACCACCAGATGCACTAGTTACACATCCATTATGTGAAAATTGAAATCCAGCGATATCTGCACTACTGTCGTAATTAAGGTTACCGCCATCTAAAGATAAACATACATCAGTTCCTTCTGGGCAAGATGCATCACCAGCACAAGAAGAACCATCCCCATCACACTCACCACACTCATCAATAGCTGCATCACCACCACACTCACCAAAACAATCTTCACCTGCAATACAGTTACCATCACAATCA
>CAZKFO010000132.1:0-3505 GCA_964552145.1 uncultured bacterium
AGAGCCTGGCCTCTATATCATCTTTTATTTTTAGCTGATTGAGATTTCTATGAATACTTCTATTAATATCAATTAGGAACTTTCGAATAAATGATGAGTTCTCTGTTGTGTTCTTGAGGCCAATATTAAATTCAATGGCCTTTAAATTATTTCTATACAAAAAACCCATTTTATTTAAATCAAGATTTTCACCATAACTCTCACTGGTAATGTGAAAAAAAACAGGAAAAGGTGAAAAGTAGGACATGTTAAAGTAATGACCAAAATTTGATGAAGCCTTATTTTGATATATATATTGATAATCAATAATAAGATTATCATTAAACGCATAAATACTATTATCAATTGACCACGTACTTATTTTAGCATCATAATCTAATCCAGTCAGCCCAGAATACATTGGTATGTTTAAAATGTTGTGATTAGAAGCAAACCTAAATGCGTTATAATCTATTCCATTTTCATCTAAGATATCAAAACTAGTACTATCAGAACCAGTATTAGAAACGAATGCACCATACTCAAAACCTGATCTTGTATTACCCTTAATTTTAAGTGCTGAATTAATTCTTTGTGTGTTTTCAAACTGGTCTTTGGACCCTATTCTTCTAGAATAGAGTAACTCAACAGGAGTATTAAATATACTACCTATCTCACTAAAAAATTGTCTTTTTTCAGGCAGATATATTTCATAATAAGATAAATTAATATATTCAGGATCCATCTGAACTTGACCGAAATCTGGATTAATAGTAATATCTAGTGAGCTTGATGGGGATATCCTATACTTAAAATCAATGCCTAAGTTGTCTTTAGCATATAAATGTTTTTCTCTATTAAAAATATTGCTATAAAGCTGATCATCCTTAAGAAGGTTATTTATTTCAAAATGTCTTTCAATTATGAAATATGGTTTTATTTCTATAGGAGTTCTAATATTAATTAACTCAAAGCCAAAGATATGTCCAAACTGGGATGCAACTCCAGATATATCCCTAGGAAAAGCAACCCAACTACTGTACTCATGTAATCTAGCTATGCTTCTGTGGATATTCATCCCCCACGGATTTTTGATTTGAGTAATATTCAACATTTTAAATGGAATCTTCATTTCTAGATTCCATCCATCTTCATCAATGCTAACCGCTGATTCCCATATAGCATTATATTCAATATCATCATCAAAATCTAAATAGGTGACTCCATCAAGCTGCACACCTAAAGAATTTACTCCAAAGAAATAACTAGTCTGATGATCATGCATACTATCAAATTCTATTAAAAATGCATCAGATGACATCAAATCCCATTCATCCCTCCTAGACATTTGAGAGGTTATCTCTGAGGAATTTAAATCAAACAGTCTTGCAGCTATATATATGTAATCATTATCATGGGAAATTATAACCTGAGTCTCAAAGGTGGATGGAGATAAATTGTCAGGCTCATTCTGCTTGAAATCACTAATAACAAATTCTGAATTAGATGAAAAATGAAAAGCATTCCAACAATTATCAGTAAGAAAGCCATCTATATTTGGTCGCTCATCAATAACTGTAGAGGTATAGATTTTACTGGATTTATAATCTGAATGTGGCTCAGATGTAAAATCATATTCATATATAGTATTATTCTCAATCGATGCCGAGATTATTCCAATGAGAGCTATAGTATAGAGTCTAACCATAAATAGTTTTTATTAATCTTGAATCTAAGAATTTATATTATTTTTTTATTTAAATAATTATTTTTAACTTAAAACCGACTAGGCGGTCGGTTTTAAGGTTAATTGAAAATTAAAAGGAAGTTATACTTATGAAGATTTGTGTTCTTATTAAGCAGGTCCCCAATGAAGATGCGGTTATAAAAGTATCGCCTGATAATAGTGGGATTATTAAAGACAATATAACTTATTGTACAAATGAACCTGATACTTATGCTATTGAGGAAGCCTTAAGCTTTAAGGATAGTGATCCAAACTGTGAAGTTAGCGTCTGTACACTCGGGACTGATGCCTCGACACAGATACTTAAAGAGGCATTGGCTAAAGGTGCAGATCAAGCGATACATATCAAAAGTGATTCCACGTCATTTGACCCACTTAATACAGCCAAAATTATTTCTTCAGCAATTAAAGATGAAGGGTTCGATTTAATACTATCTGGGTTACAATCTGATGATGATGGGCATTCGCAGATTGGAATACTTATCTCTGAGTTGCTAAATATGACACATGCATCTTTAGTTGTGGGAACCGAGTTAAAGGGAAATGATACAATTAGAGTGAAAAAGGAACTGGAAAGTGGTTGGTTTCAATGGTCAGAACTTACGTTACCATCTTCACTATCTATACAATCAGGATTAAATAAGCCTAGATACGCATCCTTAAAAGGAATCATGTCAGCGAAGAAAAAGCCTTTAAATACAATCAGTGTATCAGATATGGGCTTGAAGCTCACTCCATTAACAGAAACAATAAAAACTTATATTCCTGAAAAATTAAAAGAAACAAAGTTTATTGAAGGGGATACAGATTCAATCGTAGAGCAGCTTATTAAAGTGCTCAAAGATGACGTAAAAGCAATATAAAATGAGGTTGAGATGAAAATATTTACATACATACAATCAACAGATAGTAAGATAAACCCAATATCATTAGAAGCTTTAGCTGCAGCACAGGAACTAAAACTCAATAAAGGAGCATCTATTCACGCAATTACATTCTCAAAAGAAGATGCAAACAAACTTTCAAGTTATGATATTGATAGTGTAATCCATGTTGATGATTCAAGCCTTGAAAGCTACAATCCCCTTTACTACGTTGAGGCTTTCAAGCAACTAGCAAACCTTCACAACCCAGATTTTATTTTCTTTGGACATACTTATGAAACAAGAGATTGGGTTCCAAGACTGAGCGCAAGAATAAATATGCCATTTATATCTGATTGCCTTGGAATGGATAGTGAAAATAACATTGTTTTCACAAGATCCCTTTACCAAAATAAAATTAATGTTGATTTAACAGTTCATTCAGATACAACAATCATATCATTTCAATCTGGAGCATATAAGCTAGATTCATTATCCTCTGGTAACGCAAATATCGAGACTTCTTCATTAGATCTTAGCGCAATTGAAAACAAAATTATAAATGAAGAAAAGTTTAAAGAAAGTGATGGTGGGGTTGATTTATCTTCAGCTGATTTTATTGTTTCTGTTGGAAGGGGAATTGGGAAAGAGGAAAATCTTCCAATAGTTAAAGAATTGGCTGAGCTGTTAAATGCCGAGCTTGCCTCATCCAGACCTATAGTGGATTCTGGTTGGCTAAGCCACTCTCTCCAAATAGGAAGTTCCGGTCAGATTGTATCACCAAAACTCTATTTTGCAATTGGAATCTCAGGTGCAATTCAACATGTTGTTGGAATGAAGGGATCAAATTGTATTATGACAATTAATAAAGATAAGAATGCACCCATATTTGAATTATCAGACTATGGAATTGTTG
>CAZKFO010000133.1:0-3497 GCA_964552145.1 uncultured bacterium
GGATATAAAGTGGTGATTGCCTCATCTGGATGTTTCTGTATGTAATGATTGATTCCATCCGCATATGCACTACATACTAATTTAATTTCATCAGATAGATCGGTATCATATTTATCATCTACGATTTCCCATACTCTTAATAATCCAACGAGGTAATCAGCTGGAGCGCTATCCTTTCCTTTGAATTCTGCAAGCTTACCTTTAATTAATAGTAGAATATCTTGAATAGTCTCAAAATCATCTTCGGCGTGTGCATATGCTAATCCAAATGCTGCGTCTCTATCTCTGTCTCCATATATGTGCGGGACACCCCATATATCTCTATGAATAGTCACATCATAGTGATAATCAATACTAGTAATACTGTTGCTATTATTATACAGATAAGATAAAAATAGAATTAGTAGAATTAAGAGTTGTGCTAATCGAGTTTTTGTCATTTTACCTTATAGATGAGCTCATTTTTTCTAAATGGAGGAATAGTCCATGGAGAGTTATACTGAGCTACCATTAAAGTTGAGTTTACTTGTATATGATTTTTTCTAATGTATTTATCAAGTTTTTGCTTATTGCGTTCTATTCTATCTTTAGTTGCCCACATACCAAATGTTATAGATATGGTTTTTCCTATATTCATTGTTTCTATTTTTATATTTTGATTGTTCGGTTGAGGTAATTCATCTGGTGTATTAACATCAAGCATAAAAAAGATCATATTATAGCTAGAGTCATTCTCATCAGTTATAACAGGAGCAGTCATTGGTATTGACTCATTTTTTGAGTTTCCACCAAAAATATAAGAAGCTAAGACTCTAAACATGTTATTATTTAACTCCATACTCCCTCTATCTATTGAGGTTTTAGCAATCACATATTCACTGTATTTTCGGATTTCAATACTTCCATGCTTCTCTAGTAGGGTGTATTCTGGTTCTTTATAAGATTCTGAAAATGCCATAGATGCTAATATAAACAGAGCGATATTAATCTTTTTAATCATAATGCTAATTTAATTATTTTTTTTGACATTTAGGACAGAAGTGTGTGCCTCTTTGAGCAACCTTGTTTTTAATGATTATGGTATTGCATCTAGAGCAATTATGCCCCTCTTTACCAAATACATTTAGGTTAATAGCATAGCTTCCAACATAAGAGAAGTCATAGGTATAATCACGAATGGTAGTCCCTCCTAGTTTTATTGACTCTGAAAGAACTTTAATGATTCCTTCTCTCAGTATTTTTATTTTTCTCTTGGAGAGATTACTACTAATAGATAGAGGATGTATACTTGCATACCAAAGAGCTTCATCTGCATAAATATTCCCAATGCCAGCTATAAAAGATTGATCTAAGAGAAGTGGCTTTATTTGCCTACTTCTATTTTTAATGTTATTTAGTAACCAATCTTCTGAAAATTCATCAGACAAAGGCTCTACTCCCAATTTTTCATCAAGATAGTTAATGTTTCTATAGAGGTAAAATCTCCCGAATTTTCGAGTATCCTCAAAAAGAAGATACTTATTTGAAAATTTAAGATATAAAGAAATATGCTTTTTATTCACATCAAGCTCTTCTACAACATATAGCTTCCCGGTCATCCGTAGATGTACAGCCAAAATACAATCATCAAAAGCAATTATGATGTACTTTCCTCTTCTATAGACATCTATAACAGGGTTATTCTTAGCCTTAACATTAAATCTATCTATGGTGAAGTTTTCTAGCGTCTTTTTCCAGTTTAAATGTATGGATTCAAAAGACTTATTAAGTATATGTTTTCTTACTGAATTTGCTACTGTTTCTACTTCTGGAAGTTCTGGCATGTATTATGTATATATATTCTTAATAATAATCACTTAAAGTAATACTTTATTATTAAATATTAAGAATTTCTTGGATATGCATGAGTATATCTATCACATTTAGAGTTTGATTGCAGTCGCTATCTACAGCTAGAAATTGACAAATTTCTAGGCTATCTAATGTATTTGATAGTATTACATCTACCATCAAAACAACATCAATAACATTTAGGTTTGTATCGTAGTCAATATCTCCGTTTATTTCATTGCAATTCATATTCTCATTAACATCAGATAGTGTTAGTATGAGATGTCCGTGAAATATATTTGTATTTGCTGGTGTAAAAGAGCATATATTGCCATCGAATGATCCGCTTGAATTATCTTCCCACATCTGTTCATCTAAATAATTAAAATTATCTTCCCATGAGAAGCTGAAATTATTATCTGTACCATAACTCCCATCTCCTGGAGAGTAATTGTAGTATCTCACATAATCATAATAAGAATGTTTTGGAGTATCTTCTTCATCCCATTCACCCACCCAGCTCTCCCATATTGCTGGCCAAATATTCATCATAATCTTTTGTGAGAAGTTTAAGTCGTCAACAATGGACTGTCCCTGATCATAGACTTCTTCGTTATCAATAAACCATTTTATAGATGTGGGGGTCCACTCTATTGCATAATCATGAAATTCTTGATGAGGATTAAAATCTACATCTATTATCTCACCTATAGACCATGAATTTGGATTTCCTGGATGATGCGTTGTGAATTGCACGCTACTATCACGATTCCCAGTCATCTCAATATCAATTTCATTCCAGTTTAAATTTCCAATGTTTGAATCCCAGTCTGTATTGTATGTAAAGAATGAACTAACAATTCCATCTCCATCTGCAGATTTCATTCGCACTTCAAATCGTCCGTATAGATATGACTCATCTGTCTGAATAGCTCCAGCACTACAGCCTTCCCAATCAGAGCAGTTATTCGTTCCGCAGCAATTCCAGCTATTTAGGTTTGTGCTTGCATTGCTATTATTTATTGTAAATCCATAGTTCTGATAGCTGTCATTTGGGAGAAAATCACAAGAAGATCCTAATGGGGGATTCCCAATCATTCCCCATCCGGACCAGGAATCGAAATTCCCTGTAATTACATGGACATACTGATAGTCACCATTCTCTAGTCCACAAAGCTCTCCAGAGTATATTCCTTCAGTTCCAGTTTCAGTTAATTCTTGTCCCCACCCCCATTCATTCCACGATCCATTCATTAATAAAATAAAGTTTCCATCTGGAGTATCTGCATCTGCTATATTAACTTAAAATGTAACGCAATATGCAAAGAGTAGGTTTATGTATATAAAAATTGAAATTATGCGTATCATATTAATTAGTTAGTTTGATTTGGCTATTTTTAAATTAACAAGAGGGTGTATCCATGGTTTGTCACTAGCAGATTCGATAAAATCTCTCTTTGTTAGATTATATTTAGATTGAATACCAAATTGAAGTTTAAATTTCCTATTTATAAGATCAAAAGCATAGAGTTCCCATCCAAGAGTAGAGCTTATAAATGTATAGCCTGAGGATCTGCTTCTGCAGCCTTCAGTTTGACACCAGCCATTATTATATGCTTGAGATAGTCCCAATGATATAAAAGGTTATATCCTTTTATTAATCTTAA
>CAZKFO010000134.1:0-3483 GCA_964552145.1 uncultured bacterium
GATATTAGAAAAGATGGTGGAGTAGCAAGAATGTCCAATCCAAAAATGAGTAAAGAAATTCAGTCATCTGTTACAATACCTGTGATGGCAAAATGCAGAATTGGCCATACTTTAGAAGCAAAAATTCTAGAGGCTCTCAAAGTTGATTTTATTGATGAGAGCGAAGTCTTGACCCCAGCTGATAATGAAAGTCATGTTGATAAAAAAGATTTCAAGGTTCCTTTTGTTTGCGGCGCAAGGAATTTAGGAGAGGCACTAAGGAGAGTAGATGAAGGTGCTGCTATGATAAGGACTAAAGGTGAGGCAGGCTCTGGAAATATTGTAGAAGCTGTAATGCATATGAAAAAAATTACTTCTGAAATTGAGCTTGTATCAAATTTTTCAGATAATGAATTGAAAGAATATGCAAATCAAGAGAGACTTTCTATGGATAATTTAATTAAAACAGTAAAAAGTAAACACATCCCAGTTCCAAATTTCAGTGCTGGAGGAATAGCAACACCTGCAGATGCCGCTTTAATGATGTACCTTGGAGCAGAATCTGTATTTGTTGGCTCTGGAATCTTTAAATCAGATGACCCTGAAAATAGAGCAAAGGCTATTGTTGATGCTACAACATATCATGATGATCCCAAGAAATTAGCTGAAATCTCTATGAAATTAAAAACTGCGATGAAAGGACTTGAGATTTCTGAAATACCAGAAAAAGAGCTCTTGCAGAATAGAGGTTGGTAATTGATAATAGGGGTATTAGCTCTTCAGGGTGCATTCCAAAAGCATATTGATATGCTTAATCGTCTAAAAGTATCTACTGAGAAAGTGAGGTATAGCAGTGATTTTACTGATATAGATGCACTTATTATTCCAGGTGGAGAATCAACTACGCTTTCTAAACTTATTATTAATGAAAATTTATTTAAAATAATTTTAGAATTTACTTCTAAAAAACCAGTTTTTGGTACATGCGCAGGATTAATATTATTATCGAAAAAAACTCAAAATAATACTAAAATTATTTCTTTTAAAGCTCTTGATGTTAAAGTAGAGAGGAATGGATGGGGACGACAAATCAACTCATTTGAAACTACAGTTGATCTTAAAATTGATAATGATGAAAGTTGTAATTTCAATGGAATGTTTATTAGAGCACCAAAGATTATCTCTTGTGATGGTTCTACAAAAGTATTATCTAGTTTAAATGGTTCTCCTGTTATGGTTAGAGATGGAATGACTTTAGGTACTACATTTCATCCAGAACTTACAGATGATTTAAAAATACATGAGTATTTTATTAACATGATAAAAGAATATGAAAATATTAGAAAAAATTAACGGACCCCAAGATTTAAAAAAACTATCAATTGATGAATTAGAAGTCTTATCTATCGAGATATCTTCTTTGATTAAAAAAGTAGTAGAAGAAGAAGGTGGACACTATTCATCTCCTCTTGGGGTAGTTGATCTATCTGTTGCATTGCATTATGCATATAATTCTCCAAAAGATAAAATTGTATGGGATGTAGGACATCAAGCTTATGCCCATAAAATATTAACAGGCAGAAGAGAACAATTTCCAACGTTGAGGAAAAAAGATGGTATAAGTGGTTTCTTGAAAAGAGATGAATCTAAACATGATATAATAGGAGCAGGGCTCTCAAGTACTTCGATATCATCAGCTTTGGGAATAGCTCATGCACGAGATTATAAAGGTGATGATTATGATGTCGTTTCAGTTATAGGTGATGGTGCTATGACTGGAGGACTTGCTTATGAAGGGATGAATAACTTAGGCTTTCATAGAACTCAACTAACTATCATACTCAATGATAACTCTAAATCTATATCAGATAGCGTAGGAGCATTATCTGGTTATTTAAATAGAATTATTACTAACCCAACCTATAATAAATTAAGATCGGAGTTGTGGGATATAACCGGAAAACTACCGCTTTTATCAAAATTACTAAGAAAATTTTTAAGGAAATCAGAAGAAGGGATTAAAGGGTTTTTAACTCCGGGACTTTTGTTTGAAGAATTAGGAATAAGGTATATTGGCCCTGTAGATGGACATGATATAGATGAAATGATTCATCTATTTAAATCATTAAAGAAGATAAAAGGCCCAGTATTAGTGCATGTTTTTACAAAAAAAGGAGCAAAATCATCAAAAGCTGAATCTGATTCTATCAAGTATTATAGTTTATCAGGTAAAAATAACAGTAAAGAAAAAAAAGGTGTATCCTACTCTAAGATATTAGGCAATACTCTCATTGATATAGCTGAGTTAAAAACTAATTTTAAATGTGTTACTGCAGCTATGGGGATTGGTACTGGGATAAAGGATTTTTGTGATAAATATAATGATAGATATATAGATGTAGGAATAGCAGAGCCTCATGCTATCACATATGCCTCTGGTCTTTCTACAGAGGGGATAATTCCAGTAGTCCCAATTTATTCAACATTCATGCAAAGAGCATATGATCATATTATGCATGATATATTACTTCAAGATTTACCGGTGGTTCTATGTATGGATAGAGCTGGACTTGTAGGTCCAGATGGTCCTACTCATCATGGTATATTTGATATATCTATGTTAAATTCTCTTCCAGGGATGACAATAACAGCTCCAAAGGATGGAAATGAGTTGAAAAATCTGCTTTATACAGCAATATCTGAAAAAAAACCATTCTCTATTAGATATCCTAAAGAAAATTGTGAAATTTACGATAGAGAAATTGAAGCTAAAATTTTACCTATTGGTAAATGGGAAGAATTAATATCAGGAAAAGATATTGCAGTTTTAGCCGTAGGAAGCATGGTTGAAATATGCAAGAAAGCTATCAAAATGGGATCTATTATCTGTTCAGATAGAATTACCCTTATAAACTCTAGATTTATTAAACCATTAGATGAAAGTATGCTAAATAAGATAGGAAGAGAATATAAATATATAATAACTTTTGAAGAAGGAAGTGAAATAGGTGGCTTTGGAGATTCTATCTTGAGGTACTATTCATCTCGAAGAAGCTCAGCCAAAATTTTTAGCAAGGGAATAGGTGATGCTTTTTCTGGACAGGGAACAAGGCAAGAATTGCTCAGTACTGTTAAATTAGATGAAAAAGGTGTTACTGATTTTATAAATTCAATTATAAATGATAATGAAAGATAATAAAAAAAATAGATGGAAGGAAAAATGCTCTAAATCTAATTTTAGAGATTATTCCTTTGACTCAGGGTCTGGTGCTAAAGTAAAACCTCTATACTCTGAACAGGAAATTAATTTTGATGAAATTGGTTATCCGGGAGAATTTCCTTATACTCGAGGGATACATGCAAATATGTATAGAGGGAAATTATGGACTATGCGGCAATTTGCAGGATTTGGAGCTCCAGAAGAAACTAATAAAAGATTTAAATTCTTATTAAATAGTGGTCAAACAGGACTCTCAACAGCCTTTGACATGCCTACTTTAATGG
>CAZKFO010000135.1:0-3482 GCA_964552145.1 uncultured bacterium
GGTATATAAAGAAATTACTAGAAGATACAAAGCCTATATTCAATACCTATGCCAATCGAAATACTGAGTATATGATGTATGGATCAAACACAATGGCTGTTGCACCATCACGATCAGATGATGAATATACTAGAATTACCACAAATTCTCATCAACCATGGGAGGGGCCAGTAACATGGTATGAAGCTCATATCCATAGCAATGAGGGGTGGAATATAAGCGGAGGGTTGTTCCCAGGATCTCCCGTTATTTTTAAAGGCTACAATGATAATCTAGCATGGTCACATACAGTCAATGACCCCGATTTTGTTGACATATATGAACTAACTATAAATCCAGACAATGAAAATCAATATCTAATGGATGGGGAGTGGCTTGACTTTGATAAAAAAGTACTCCCAATAAAAGTAAAGCTTTTAGGACCAATAAAATGGACTTTTAATAGAGATTTACTTTGGTCTATACATGGTCCTGCAATTAAAGCGGCGCATGGAACCTATGCAATACGTTATTCTGGGTATGGCCTTATTGGACAGGTAGAGCAATGGTTCGCAATGAATAAGTCCTCTAATTTAAAGGAATTTAAATCTGCAATGCAGATGATGCAAGTTCCTATGTTTAATACACTATATGCAGATAAAAGAGGGAATCTGTTTTATCTATACAACGGATTAATACCAAAAAGGGCGGAGGGGCATAATTGGAGCGGAATACTACCTGGAGATAAAAAAACTCTTATCTGGAATTCTTATTACGATTTTGAAGATCTTCCTCAATCAACAAATCCAAAATCAGGCTATCTCCAAAACTGTAACAGCACACCATATCTTGCAACCGTTGGTGACGGTAATCCAGAGAGAAAACTTCCCAAAAATGCAGGTATCGAAGATTTCCAAACGAACAGAGCCTATAGAGCCAATGAACTATATGGGGAGGATCAATCTATTTCAAGGGAAGAATTTGAATCATATAAATATGATACTTATTACTCTAAGAACTCCGTCATGAAATTTGCACTTGATAAATTCTTAAATGATATAGATACAGATGATATAGAATTACTTGAAGGCATTAAAATTCTAGAAAAATGGGATTTAGGTAATCAAAAAGATAATAGAGGGGCTGCTCTGGCTCAGTTAACCTTTAAGCTTACTTATGATATAACCGCATTTATCTACAACTACGATCAGATTTTGGAAAGATTTAAAGATGCCATTAAATTTTTAAAGAATGAATTTGCTAGAATTGATATCCCCTTAGGAAAACTCCAGATTCTAAAGAGAGGAGATGTCAATCTTCCTCTTGATGGCGGTCCTGACCTTCTTAGGGCAATATATTCAAAGAAAAGAGAAGGAAGAAAGGTTGCCACAGCTGGAGATTGCTTCTTTCAAATTATTGAGTGGGATAAAAGTGGAAAGGTATCAGCGAAAAGCGTACATCAGTATGGTTCGGCAACTCTAGACTCTGAGTCTGTACACTACTCAGATCAATCCTATTTATTTAGCGATATGAATATGAAACCATCTTTTATTGATTTAGAAAACATTAAAAAATACTTGAAAATTTCATACAGGCCCTAAGGTGCTAGCATGACAAGAATAAATATAGTTCCGCCAGGTGAGCTTTATAATCAACATCTAATCGCAGAGTATAGAGAAATCGCAATGGTACCTGCGGCACTAAACAGAACTCTTAAAAGTAAAAGTGGACTTGATAAATCAAAAATATCTAAGGGCTACACCTTAAATAAAGGGCATGTTTATTTTTTCTATGATAAAGGAGAGTACCTAGATAAAAGATATAATGATATAGTTAAAGAAATGAAAAGAAGGGGATTCAAACCTGATCCTAAGAGGAAATTTCCAAAGGAAATTTTTATTAAAAATGACTTATATTACGACTGGATGCCAAAATCAGAGGATCTTAAAGTTATAAGACAGAGGATAGAATCAAAGATAAAGGAAAGACCAGGTTGGTACAGAAAATTATAAATAGAGCTAACCTACTACCTTTTATTATATTATTAATATTTTCCACAGTTTATTGTGACTCTATACTTCCACCCTTAGAAGAGCTGAAACTAATGTCCTTAGAGGAAAAAGAAGCTCTTTACAATACCCATAAAATGAAACCTTTCCTTAATATGGTATACCCCTTACCTCCATTTGGAGGGTACTACAAATTAGGAAATTTTAAAGAGGGGATAGTTAAATACTACGCACTTATGCTTGGAGGTGGACTTGTTTTTATTGCTCTAAGGGGAGCAGGCATGGCACATGGAAACTATTTCTTCCCTGATCACGATGGAAGCATAACCGCAGCCGAATCATTTGTGAAGGTAGTCATACCTATAATGATGGCTGACATCTATTTTCAATCAAAAAAGTTCAATAAAGATCTTAGAAAAGCAATATTTGAACCTAGCAGTTCCAAAATATGGCGTACTATTACAATTGAAGATTCAAGGCTATATAATGCTTATTGATGAGATGGAGAATATAATTCGCTGGCCTAAGAAGCCAGTTGATAAGAATAAAGTTATTCAGTGGCTATCAACAAAATTTGATTTCAATCTAGAATATACTGAAAAAGAAATAAATAAGATTATTGAATCACATCACAGTTTTAATGATACGCCCCTATTAAGAAGAGAGCTGATATCAAAAAAGATCCTCGCCAGAGAAGATGATGGCTCAAAATATTGGAAGGTGCATTAATCAATAGATGGATAGAGCATCAAAATCAGTTGAAATAGGTAAAATTCTAGATAAGCTATATCCGGAGCCACCAATTCCTTTAAAGCATGAAGATCCATACACTTTACTCGTAGCAGTGATGCTCTCTGCTCAAACAACAGATAAAAAAGTTAACCAGGTGACCCCAATCCTATTTAAACATGCAAATACTCCAGAAAAAATGGCATCTCTAGAAGTCCAATTCATAAAAGAAATGATAAAAGAAATAGGATTAGCTCCAACAAAAGCTAAAAATCTAAAAAAAATGGCAGAGCAACTAATTGAAGGTGGAGGAATGCGCAATGACTGGGAATATCTTGAAAGCCTAGCAGGGGTAGGGCACAAAACAGCAAGTGTAGTTATGGCTCAAGCCTATAATATTCCAGCCTTTCCTGTAGATACTCATATACATAGACTTGCAAGCAGATGGGGATTATCTAAAGCTAAAAATGTAGAGATGACAGAAAGAGATTTGAAGTCTCTGTGGTCTGAAGAAACCTGGAATAGACGTCATCTGCAAATCATCTTTTTTGGGAGAGAGTATTGGCCCGCCCGTAATCACAATCTAGAGAATTGCATAATCTGTTCATGGGCATCCTCTAAAAAAAGGATAAAAGAAGAAAGCAGATGATAGGCATGAATAGCTTATTTAGTTTAAAATAATATTTTAAATTAGTAAACATGCTAAACAAAAAAAATCTTATAAAAAAACTAGCTTCTCTAACTTTCTTCCTTTTCTTAATCAAA
>CAZKFO010000136.1:0-2579 GCA_964552145.1 uncultured bacterium
CAATGCCGCCCTGCGCGATGCCAAACATTAACGAAATAACATATAGCGACGCCAACCCATCAAAAGGAAGATAGAATACGAGTGCCACAGCCTGCAGAATGGAACCAATCAGTAATGTTCGGACGCCCCCGATATAGTCAGCTACAAACCCTGACACCACCCGCGTGAGCGCACCACCTGCGAGCATCAGAGCCAACATTTCTGCACCGCGCGCCGAGCCATACCCTAAATCACTGCAGTAGGCGACGATATGCACCTGTGGCATTGACATCGCGACGCAACAAGAAATCCCCGCAACGGACAAAAGAACGATGAGGGCCGTTGGTGATAAAGTGATCGTTTTGTTAACGAAAACCCGGCGGCCTGCATCCGAAAGTAATTTTTGAGTTTTTTCAGGATCTTCTTTGGGGGGATCTCTCCGTAACAACAGAACAAGAGGAATCTTTGTAGACACAAGAATTAACGCAATAATTAAATAAACGGAGCGCCAACTGTATTCACTTAACAAGTATGTAATTAAGAGAGGCCAGATCACACCACCAATGTAGTTACCACACGCGCAAATAGCGACCGCGACACCTCTTCGCTCTCGAAACCAATGAGATATGTCGGCAATCAGCGGGCCAAAGCTCGCTGCAGTACCAATTCCTATAAAAAACCCCTGGATCAATGCGAAGGTCCATATATCGGATGACATTGCCGTCCCCACATGACCCAGGGCCATTCCGATCCCCGCTATAATAATCGGTTTTACAATCCCCCAGCGATCAACATAACGACCAAATAAGACATTGCCCACTGCGAAACCGACCATGGTCAACGTATAAGGAATTGTGGCATCAGCGCGACTGAGCGAAAATTCTGATTGCAACTCGGGGAGTATCACGACAACACCCCAAAACCCTATGCTACCCAACGTTGCAAGCGTGATGGAAACGGTCAGGCGCATCCACGCGTAGGGGCCGTCAATCAGGCTCTCACTGGTTCCACTCGTCCCAAAAATAATTTTCAAAAAATAACTTTCTCGCGATACTGTCCCAAGCTACCATTTTTTGCGGGCCTTAGGCGATGGCACGGGAGCAAACAAATACTTTTACGGCGAATACACTATTCCACGCGACCGTGAATTGGAGCAAACAAGCTCTCCAATCCTACCTCTTCCTTTATAAAGTTCTGTTGGTGCATATATTTTACGAGAGCCTCCAGCGTGGGCCGATTTTCTTCAATACCATAGGGCCACGGATCGCCACCGAAGACGTCGTCAATTTCTCGCAGATCATCAAACAACCAAGGCAACATGTACTTTTGAGCACCCGAAAAGTACATTTGATTAATCGCCCAGTCTTTGGCCGCAAGAAAAGCCTTATACAAACTCTGCGCGATCCATTTATTGCTTTCATAAATATCTCGCCGAATGACAACACAGTGCATTATTGGATGGATACGGTGTTCTTCGTAGTACCGTTTTTCTTCCTGGCGAAAGTCAGGAAATAAGTGGGCGACCTTGTCGGGATGAGTACGCACAGATTCGGGCATTCGAGACCCGAGGACAGCATCAATCTCTCCATCTGCAAGCATCTGGGAGAGCGACTTATTAGACGTATTTGACGATATTTTGATTGGTTTAGATAATTGGGGGGGGGCAGGAGGATCACCATGTGTACCTGCTTTTTCGACTGCGCCCTGTATCCATTGTACATCGGAAAGATCGGCGGCGTATATGTTCTCTAGATCCCCTCGAATCCATATCGCCGCCGTTTGGGTGTAGAGAGGTGTCCCAATACGTTTGCCCGCCAAATCCTTGGGTTCACGAATACCTGCTTCGCGGTTTACACAGATAAATGCATGGCGAAAAGCCTTAGAGGGAAAAACAGGGAGGGCAATAAAGGGGCTCGTGCCCTTCGCCGTCATCGTAATGTATTCTGCAAGCGACATTTCGGAGAGATCAAATTCTTGTGAGCCAACCATGCGATCAAAAATTTCTCGCGGCGCTTGAATCTCAATAAAGTTTAAATCAATCCCCTCAACCGGGATTAATCCGTAATTAAGAGCCTCCATGCGGTCATAAGGTCCGCAAGCAAAGGTCAACGGCAGTTTGGACATCTGTTTAACTCCTAACTAAATTTTTAAGGTCCCGACAACACCAAGTTTCTAAGACATTATCACGAACACACGTAAATCCCGAAAAAGGATCTATATAGCGTTTGTCATTCTGTATTCGCGTCGGGTGATAATTTCTTTAATTCGCCACGCAGTATCTTATTCGCCGCATTCCGAGGCAAAACATCAACGAAAATATAGTCTCTAGGCCTTTTATAATTGGCCAAAGTGGAATTCTTACACCATTGATCTAACGCAGTTGATGTAACGTCTTTTTTGTTTAACACGACGAATGCCGCGACGCGCTCTGACCACTGATCATCGGGCAGTCCTACAACTGCAACATCTTGGACAGCCGCGTGGTTCATCAAAACTAGCTCTATTTCTTCAGGATGAATATTCTCCCCTCCTGAGATAATCATATCATCAACACGTCCACGCAGTTCAAAGTCACCGCCCTCTTGGCGTAATACGATATC
>CAZKFO010000136.1:2589-3463 GCA_964552145.1 uncultured bacterium
ACACGCGTCCGAAGTCGCATCGACCAGTAATTCGCCTTCTTCTCCATCCGGGCATACCTCGTCTATTGGTCCACCAACCCTGGCGACCCGTACGTTGGAATAGAATCCGGGTCGTAAGGTAAAAGGTCTCCCAACAGGTTCAGACATATATAGCGAGTTCATAACTTCAGTTGTTCCGTAAATATTAGTAATTAAAGAGCCTGGGAATGAGCATGATACACGATCCAATATTGGTCCCGGCATCACGGCTCCGGCGTAATCGAGGGTATTCACAGTGTTTACAGAGTTAGGGTCAAAGTTTGGCGCATTTAACAACGCATGAAAATGTGCGGGCGCTCCGTACAAAAATGTTATTTTCTGGGTCTTTATGATCTCTATTGCTTGGACCGGGTTGAAATGTGAATGAACGTAATAAGTACCGTTGAGTGATAACGTGGTCAAAAATGAGGAATAAAACCCCACCGCATGAAATAACGGCATTAACCCGAGTGCTCGGTTGTGAGTTCCATGCCTTAGACCACATTGAACCACGGCATACAGAACCCTGGCGTCCGTGGCGCGGTGAGGTATCATTACCCCCTTTGGAAGACCAGTGGTGCCGGAAGTATATAAGATAAATGCGTTTTCCTCCGGTTCGGGGGAAACCCAGTCAGGGAAATGCAGCGTATTTCCGTGACAGGAAGCAAAATTGATTGAATCTTCAAGCGCGCCACCGCAGGTGTATAAAGGAGCCCCTCTCGGTAAAGCGCGTCGCGCGGCATCTATTAAAGCGGCATCCGAAGTGCAAACAACCGTTGAAACACCTGCCTCTCTTAACAGGGCTCCGATTTCTTCGGGTTTCAAGCGCGGATTTACTAGGCACACTTCTGTCCGG
>CAZKFO010000137.1:0-3457 GCA_964552145.1 uncultured bacterium
ACAATCAAGAGCTGCATCACCATTTGGTACACCTGCACAGTCATGACAAGCATTGTCGCCATCACAAACACCACAATCATCTAAAGCAGATGAACCACCTGGGACACCTGCACAATCTTGAGTTGGTGTTGCAAATGATGTTGTGTCAAAGCAGCCATTAAGCGGATCAAGATCTGGATCACAAGCGCCAAGACCAATATTCTCACCATTATATATACCAGAAACAGCAAAGTTTGATATTGTAACTCCTATTTCAGAGCCAGCACCAGTATAATTAGAATCAAGAACAAGCACTGCTAAAAGTTGTCCATCTAAGCTTTGTGGCAATGATGCACCAGTAAGCGCAGCATCAAAACCAATTACGGTACCTGATGATCCTGGATTGCTCATCTGAGCTACAAGACCAGCCTGGCCACCGCTTAGTAGTGCGTTACCATCAAACGCAGTAAGCACATTTACAATTCCTGGGGTTAAACTAAAATCAAATTGATAGCCATTCACAGGAAGGAGGTTAACCATGTTCACCATAATTACTCCATCAGCAATGCCATCACCTGTTAAATCACCAAATGGACTTGCTGCCGCTGCAACCTCATAGTTTGCAAGGCTTGCATCCACCTGCAAGAATGCCTGCAATGGAGGCAGTGTTTCTGCGCACGCCTCAGCTGAGGCTCCTGCTTCATTACCATCAGCATCTACTGAAACGACTGTGTAACAATATTCTTCACTAAATGCAAGACCAAAGCCACCACCCGTTGTTGTATCAACAAATCCCGGAGCTGGTGTATTTGCAACAAGCTCACCATCTCTATAGACATTGTAGCTAGCAGCACAAGATGCTGGGGTCCACTGAAGGAATACCTCATTTAATCCACCCTGTGCAAAAAGTCCGGTTACATCTAAATCAGTACAAGGAACAAACTCTGTAATTGCAAGACAATCAGCAATCTCTGTTTCAAGGCTTGATCCATCACCAGCAGATAGAACTAATTCACTTACACAAGGCGTACCACCCTGAGCATATTCTATCGCTACAAGCTCACCTTCTCCAGCAGAAATAAAACCACCTGTTAAAGAAAATCCTAAAACCATTCCAGTGTTTGCGCTAAAGCTAACCTGGAACCCAGCCGCCTCAGCAGCAGCTCCACCGGTAACACCGGTAAGATCTGCACCTTCTATCTTAAACTGGAAACCATAAACATCTGTTGATGTGCTGTAGGTTACGCTTGCACTCTCAGGAGCACATGAGCTTCCATCACCGTTACACACACCACAATCATCTTCAACGGCATCACCATTTGGAACACCTAAACAATCAACAGGATCATCTCCCTGCTCAACAATAGCTAGGCAGCCCTCAATAGCTCCATCTATATTAGATCCTCCAGGACCTGATAAAACAAGAGCTGTAAGACATGGATCTCCGCCGTTTTCATAAGTAATTTCTACAAGAACTCCTTCACCTGCAGGAATGAATGAACCAGTGAATGAGAAACCAATCACCGTTCCACCTCCAGATGAAACTGTGAAACCATTATCTGCTGCTGCACCACCTTGTGCGCTGATCAAAGTTGCACCATCTACACCAAACTGGAATCCGTGGATGTCTGAGTCTGTGTCAAAAAGAATAGATGCAGTTTGAGGGCCACAGGAGGAACCATCTCCAGCACACTCGCCGCATTCATCAACAACAGCTTCACCACCACACTCACCAGCACAATCTAACACGCTTCCAGCGCAATCACATGCACCATCAGCGATACCATCGCCGTCACACACACCACACTCATCAACAACGCCAGCACAGCCAGAGTCATCACCATCAAGAGTTGCAAATTCTACCGATAAGCCTTCTCCACCAGCACCTGAAAAAATTGGAGCAGAGAAACTATCGTTACTACAGTCACCCTCCAATTCTAGAAGAGTACCATTTCCTGATGATATAACAGAGCCTGTAAATGAAAAACCAATCACAGCAGATCCGCTTGCAGACATCGTAAATCCAGCATCCGCTGCCGCACCACCAGAAACACCTGTTAAGCAACCATCGTGATTAAATTGAAATCCAGCGATATCTTCGCTAGATATATAAGTAAGATCAGAACCGTCAACGTGAAGGCAAACATCCTCAGCACCTGTGCAAGAATATGTCTCCTCTTCACCGCCATCATCACCAGTATCTGGACATGTATCGCATGATACTGGACAGTGCTCAGCAACCGTCATTCCATCTCCCGCATCAAATGCACAGAAGCCAGACGACGCAAGCAGAGAGCAATCCATTCCAAAGGCGTTTAAGCCATCATCTTCACACGCCGATGGAGGAGCGTCCTCACCCTGCAACACATCCACAGTTAAGCCTGCACCACCAGCACCTGAGAAAATAAAGCCAGATAGGCATGCTGCGGTTGGATCACCTCCAAGCTCCAGTAAAGTTCCCGTACCAGAAGGGACCTCTGAGCCTGAGAATGAAAAGCCAAGAACAGTAGTCCCGCTTGCAGAGACCGTAAATCCAGCATCCGCCGCCGCACCGCCGCCTGCGCTTGTCACACAACCATCGTGGTTAAATTGAAAACCAGCAATACCAACTGAACTCTCATAGTCAAGATCTCCATTGGTTTGCACGGTCAACACTACATCTGATTGGGCAAATGTAAATGTTAAAAAAGTACATAAATAAGTTAGTAAGCGTAGGTTACGTTTACACATAATCGGTTCCTCCTCCATTGTAAGTTATTAACAAATTTTGGTTTTCAAGCATAAAACAACCTTTATGTTTTTTACGCAATAAAAACACTAAAAAGGCATTTTTCTCCTCAAGAAAAAAACCCCTAAATCATTAAACTTTTTCTATTTTTTTTGAGCCATTTTAGACTCAATTAATTGGAAATAAATTCCATCCGTATATACAAAATAACTAATATTATTGACGAAGTCAAGATAATTGTTCCTATATACACATAGATTCTAAAAAACATCCAAAGGCAACCATTATTTCAAACTAGAATCATTAATGATTTGGTTTTTATTTAAAAAGCATCGCCTTTAAAATAAAGATGTTACATATTGTAATATGTGATTTAGAACACTTTAATGAAAATTACTTTTTTGTGCGCGCTATATAGATTAATGGCCCGTCAGATAAAGCATGATTGCATTTTGTGCATGCATCCGATTTTCTGCTTCATCAAAGATTATAGAGTAATCCGCATCGCATACACTATCTGTCACTTCAACGCCTCTTTCTGCTGGAAGGCAGTGCATAAACAGTGTCTTCTGACCCGTAGCACCCATCATTGCATCATTTACCTGAAACGGTTGAAAAACTTTTCGCCGCTGATCGGCCTCCTCTTTTTGTCCCATCGATGCCCAAACATCCGTGTAGATTACATCTGCACCCTTAACCCCTTCATGTGGATCATGAGAGATATTAATCGTAGATAGCCCGGCTTCTCTA
>CAZKFO010000138.1:0-3416 GCA_964552145.1 uncultured bacterium
AGCTTGATCGTAAATACAACCTTTTAGGTAAAAATCTTTTATCAATCGATCTTCGAATACCTGGTCAGTTGATAATCCGTACTAGAAGTGATCCCCCGATTAAATTACCAAAAAACGCTACGACAAAAGGTGAAAACACTTGATTAACAATAACAATCCGTACCTTTCAACTAGGAATATTGTATAGAAAAATGGCGAAGTTACGCACGGGAATCATCGCTGCACTCGACGTGGGTAGTTCTAAAATTTGTTGTTTTATCGCCCACGCAAATACCGAAGGTGGTATACGTGTGATGGGCGTTGCACAGCACGCATCAGCCGGAATACGAAATGGCTCTGTCGTTGACATGGAAGCTGCACAGAATGCAATTCTCACGGCAGTAACAGCAGCCGAGGAGCTAGCTAACGAGCGGATCGATCGCATTTTTGTCAACCTGTCCGCAGGCCGTATTTATTCGAAAATTCAACAAATTGAAGTGTCAATAGCGGGGCACGAAATTGCGGAAACTGATATACAGCGAGCGAGAGAGCGTAACTACCAAATTGAGCAACCGGAAGACCAAGATCTAATACATTGCTTGCCGGTGGGCTTCTCTATCGATGGCAAACGGGGAATTCGTGATCCTCGCGGTATGTTTGGCGAAAGACTTGGGGTGAATTTTCATAGAATTAATGCTGCTTCCGGACCTGTGCGCAACCTAAAAAACTGCGTTGCGAGATGTCATCTCGATATAGAAGAACTCGTTATGTCACCTTATGCGGGTGGTTTGGCCTGTCTCGTCGAAGACGAAAGAGATCTTGGCGTTACTCTGGTAGATATGGGTGGCGGCACTACGACCGTCTCGGTGTTCTACGATAGTCAGGTTGTTTTTGCCGACTCTATTCCAATAGGAGGTGGGCACGTAACAAATGATTTAGCGCGAGGACTTTCTACGCCGGTCGCCCATGCCGAACGAATGAAAACGCTTTACGGCAGTGCAATCTGGTCGCAGTCAGATGATAACGAAATAGTAGACGTGCCCCTGATGGGTGAGGACAATCATAACCAGCCGCATCATGTACCAAGGTCCATTCTGACCGGGATAATTGGCCCCAGATTAGAGGAAACATTTGAGCTCGTCCGAGAACGTATTGAATTAGGGGGCGTGCAACGACTATCAGGTCGTCGGCTAGTCTTAACAGGCGGCGCATCTCAACTCCATGGAATCCCCGAAATAGCTGCTTTAATCCTCGAAAAACAAGTTCGAATTGGGCGCCCACTTCGCATAAGTGGGCTAGCTGAAGCAACAAGTGGCCCAGCCTTTTCTACCTGCGCAGGCCTTCTCCGCTATGGAGTTGAAAAATACGCTGGCACTATTGATCACATACCAGCGGATGAAAAGGCGACCAATAGTCGGATGGCCCGTATCGGCCAATGGTTAAAAGAAAGTTTCTAACAAATGGCAGACAAGAATTTATCGTTTTTAGAAAGAAAACTAAGTCACAGTCAGGTACATCACACTTATCCCTACACAAAGAAAGTTTTTGCAACTTCTATGCCTAGGAGGCTCCAATGACGATTAATCTTACCGTTCCCGAAACCCAAAATCACCTGAAACCCCGGATTACTGTTATCGGAGTCGGTGGTGCTGGTGGCAACGCCGTAAACAATATGATTTCATCTCAGCTAGAAGGAGTGGAGTTCGTCGTCGCCAATACTGATGCGCAAGCACTAGCACAAAACCTCGCGGAAAGATCAATACAACTAGGTCCAGGAATAACCCACGGATTGGGTGCGGGTTCCCGGCCAGACATTGGACGCGCCGCCGCGGAAGAAGCTATGGACGACCTAATGGAAGCACTAACTGCAGCACATATGGTCTTTATCACCGCTGGCATGGGTGGGGGTACCGGAACAGGTGCGGCACCGGTGATCGCAAGGCTCGCTCGAGAAAACGGTATTCTCACCGTGGGCGTGGTAACGAAACCTTTCCAATTCGAAGGCGTTAACCGAATGCGGATAGCGGATGCTGGGATCGAAGAAATGCAGCAATACGTTGATACCCTTATTGTGATCCCCAATCAAAATCTCTTTCGTATAGCTAATGAACAAACGACCTTCGCTGATGCATTTACGATGGCTGACGAGGTGCTCCACTCTGGCGTACGTGGTGTAACGGATCTAATGGTAGTCCCGGGTTTGATAAATCTCGACTTTGCCGATATTCGAGCGGTAATGAGTGAAATGGGTAAAGCCATGATGGGAACAGGAGAAGGGGAGGGCGAGGAACGCGCTCGGATAGCAGCCGAATCCGCTATTTCGAACCCGCTACTTGACGATGTCTCTATGAAAGGTGCGCGTGGTGTTTTAATAAATATTACTGGGGGCTCTGACATGACTTTATTTGAAGTAGACGAAGCAGCCAACCGAATAGGCGAAGAGGTAGATCCTGACGCCAATATAATTTTTGGCTCAACCATGGATTCGTCGCTCGAAAACAAGATGCGAGTTTCTGTTGTGGCTACGGGGATAGATGCAGCGACCGAAGTGCAACCAAGGCCCGTCCTTAAAGTGTATTCTCAGGCTCAAAAATTAGTTAGAAAAAAGGAAACGGCGTCCACGGAGGACGCGGCGTCGGCACAAGTTTCTCTCACTGATGATCTTCACCAAACCAACTCAAATCAATCGCCAAAAACACGAAATGAGGATGTTGGTATAGTGGACACCGTAGCTTTAGAAATGACCAACAGTGAAAACTTTCCAGAGGTGGACCCTTCGGTCATTCGTGATGAAAGAAAGGAAGATGTTGTAGTAAGTGATGCCACATCTACAGAGCACGAGACAATTGGTGAAAGCAAACCGGCACCAGCAGAACCCCGCCTAGTATCAAAAAACGAGGCGTTCATTCCTCCAGCACCCATGGATCCTAAAACAACTCTCGAAACTAAACCAGGTTCCGACCCCTTCAAAGAGGCGGATCTACTTAATGGAGGACCCACAGATCCCCAACCTCGCCGTAGCGGAAGTCTTTTCCGCCGAATTACGGGCAGCAACAAGGGATCTCCTCCCCCCGCCCCTTCAGTAACTCCGCAAGCTCCTGAGCCACGTGAAAAACAGGAACAAAAACCCGAGACAAGCACTCTAAAACCAGAACAAGCAAGCCTTGTTGGAGTAGCACCTGACGATAAAATTGAAAGTTCCCAATCTGAGGAAGATCTTCTTGAAATACCTGCGTTTCTTCGGCGACAGGCAAATTAAGTAGGCCTTCAATCGCCGCGGGCGTAACAAATTGTAACATTTGTTGATTTGAACTGCTTTGCAGGTGTTTGGTAGAAATCTTCTTAATTAAAGCCTTTTGCTCCGGAATCTAAACTGTGCAGGAGGTTTATAAAAGCAAGGTGCCCAGGGGGTGAAATTTGACTATCGCTGGAGTGCA
>CAZKFO010000139.1:0-3382 GCA_964552145.1 uncultured bacterium
AAAGAAAAGAGAGACAGCCGTAAGTTGCTGTCCCTCTTCACTTTAACTGATGCCCGCCTAGGGCTTGAACCTAGAACCTACTGATTAAGAGTCACTAGTTTCAAAGTCCCTTAGAAGCCCTTTGAGGGTACTTATGTGCCCACACTAAAAGGGATAAAAGGCTTTTGAGGGTCGTTAGCTACCCTTAGCAGTACCTAATATACCCTCTCTTTCTACTTGCCAGTTACTTGCCAGAAAAATTAGGGGGTCTTGGTGCCTCAACCATTTGGCATTACCAGTAAGCTCGATCTTCCAATTGAATACCAGCCTTTCTAGCCCACTCCTCTAACCGGAATATCGCCCCTCTGTGGGTGGTAATCTCATCGTCAGAAAACAGAGCGTCGGTGAAATCCTTGGCGCCGTCTCCCTTCGCAAAGGGAGACCCATTCCATTCACACGGAAGCGAGGAACTATCCAAAGTGAGGGAGTCGCGCACATAGTGTAAGAGGTTCTGTTGCCTACCCAGTTTCGCTGATTCGATCTCGGCTTCTGACATAGGCTTCCACCTCTGGGCGTACCCCCCAACCCACGAATGCATTTTTTCGCCCCAAAATCGCCTAGCCTCCCCTACCCATGCAACAGAACTTTCCAACCTATAGACCTTCTGTATTTGTGGCTGATCGAGTTTTGCGAGATGACGAATTACTGCATCTCTGAAGTGCTCAAAGGATTCCTCGCACCTGTTATGGATGTCACCATAGCTATCAAAGTCGTAGGTAGTGGGTTGAGTTTGGATAAGGCAGGAAACATCAATGGCCGCTAAAAAGAGTGCCCTGTGGAGAGCATACTCCTGCTTAGCCATGTCCCACCACATCGTTTGTCGTCGACGGACGAACTTCTTGTATCCAAACTTTCTGCCGGGTTTGGGCTTTTGTTCAAAGCTAAACAGCCGCCAAGTATAGTCTGCGTTGGAAACACGCTCGGCTTTTTCTATGGTCACCTTAATCAGTTCAGCGTAGCGTAATCGGTAGGTTTCGAGAGGATCAGCAAATCCGTCTCGACCATCTACTGGAAATGCTTCTGCGTTAGGTTGAGCAGTTTTCCGATGCACCTCTGGCTCCTCATCCCTCCGCCAAAGCCTCACTGGATCCACTGGATCCTTCACAACCTTTACCTGCCAAAGGGGTTCCTGACCAGAGATACTTAGCTTGGTGCCATCCTTGGTATTACTGGGAATCTTCACAAGGATGAGTCTACCATCTGGTCTACGCAGTTTAACCTGTGTACCGCGACGTGCCTGAGAGGATGTTATTTCTATCTTTTTCATCGCTCCTCCTTCAGGTGTCTATTCAGTATACGGCACTGATCGAATGAGCAAAATAGGATTGGTTAGGGGATTACTATGGAGAAGCTGGTCAAGTGGTTTAATCAGCGTTTATCCAAGATAACATAGCTGATAACAATATACTTCTTAAAGAAGTTAAAACCACATAAACTGTAAAGTAAACAGTGCCTATTTCGTAGAGAGAACCGCCGTTAAGAACACCCATGACAATCATTGAAAGTAATGCTATTTGACAAGTTAGCATGCCTAAGGTTTGAGCGGCAGCATCAATTTGAGTTTCACGAGGTTCTTTTGATGAAAAAAATGCCATCGGACTAACTGCAGTCCCAAAACTGGCAAGAATACCGCCCCAAAATGTCTCTGTTGAGTTCATAACATATACAAAAATAAACGATGACCACGCTGCAAAGACTAAACCCACATATACAGAGCCCAACCAAACAACTGCTTTAGATAGGAAATGATATCCATTGTTCATTAGGGAAGCGGCTGGCAAGGACAATATGATTGAAGGCAGCATAGCAACTGATACCCCATAGGGAGCAAACACACCTCCGAGTAATAGTAATAAAAGTAGAGGCCACTCTCCTGCAATCAGCAGGAGTATTCCACCAACAATTCCCGAAAAACTCGCTAACCGATAAAATAAAGTAACCAATATTCCTATTAAATTTGCCGTAGCTCCTCCTTCTGCAACTGCAGTCCCACTCTAACATTTTCCCGTGGTTCAGTCGGAAGCTGCTCTGGAGACACATCCAGAAAATCGTCAAGACGAACTAAGCAGGTGCTGAGAACGTCTATCATCTCTGGTTCTCGAAGCGTATCGTCGAGCAGCGGGGACTGTCTGCGGTCTTCGGCGAAGTCCAAGAGAGCGGACAGAGCCAAACGTATATCATGTTTAGAGTGAGGAAGTGCTGACGCTGGTGCATAAATACAGGCTTTATAGGAGCCTAACCCGTCTGAGAGATGACTTCCATAGGCAGACTTAATTTCATCCAGCAAGGCAATGTGATCCGGGTTAAATAGGTCAACAGAATCATTGCTGAAGGACGATGATGATTTGTTATCAGAGGCCATAACCCAGAAACAAACCACTGCGAGAACGCCACCACCCACTGCAAACAGCGTGCTAAGGCCAAGAATAGATTTTACTATCATGTACCCGATCAAAAAAACGCTACCACTAATGACTTTAGCCTTCATAGCTCCTCCTTCAGGTGTCTATTCAGTATACGGCACTGATCGACTGAGCAATTCTTACTTGGGCTTTTTACTCATAGACCTACTCAAAGCTCTCTTTGCAGATGACGCCCTTTCACCTTCCAGTACCTCACGCTTCATGATTTCCTCTTCTATTACAGTAGCTATATCCGAGGTTGTGGCTTTAAGCTCTGGAAACGCCTTCTTAAGCAGCACCCTAACCTTCTTTAAAACACCTTCACTCTGAATCGCTGCGGCTACATTAAACCTACTCATTGCCTGTTTTTGCCCGTAAAAGGCAACAATCTCCTCTTTCCCCATTCCTTCCTTGGTCAGAGTGAAAAGTGAATTCTTTAAGGCCTCATCACGCATACTTTGAGACAGTAGGTCTACCTCAAACACTAGATCACTTGAAATCGGTTTCCCGAATTTAATTTTGTGAGCTTGCCAAATAATGCCGTTGGTCAATACGACCCAATCTATTCCTTCATTCGCACCATAGTTCACCGCTTGTCGTAAGTGGTTTTCGCTCAAATTTTGACCAATAGCTTTAACTTCTATGAGATAATGAACGTGTTTGTCAGTCACGATGGCTATATCTACAAAGGTTCCACGGATAGCAACTTCAGCAGTGACTTCAAAATAGGGGTCCCAACCAAAAACTTCTGCGAGTAGCCCCTTCACTATAGCTACCGTGTCGGCCTCATTAACATCTTTCTTTAATGCTTGTCTCAGAATAGGTCGATATTTTTTGAGGCTTTTTGAAAAACGCTGAACGACTTTCTTTGGAATAGCCATATTTTCTCCTCCTTCAGGTGTCTATTCAGTATACGGCACTGATCGAATGAGCAAAATAGA
>CAZKFO010000140.1:0-3368 GCA_964552145.1 uncultured bacterium
GCCCTGCGTCCACATTTTGGGCAATCAAAATAGGGACGCCGTCCGCCAAATCTGCAGGCCTCCCATGACAGAGGGACACGTTCACGTTGGTCGTGACGTTGACCTTCGGACGTGCGGGTAGGGTAGTGTAGTTCGACATGGTGGTTATCAGCGTGGGTATATAAATGTCCGATTTGATCGCCGTTGTATCGCCAAGAAATGGCGCTATCGCAACCAGGCTTAAGCGCGCCCGCCTTGTTCAGGTAATTTACACCAAGGCGAAGTGCGTCATCGGTCGTAAGACGACCAGATCTATTCCATCCACCACTGCCATAACCGCCCATTTTGTCGAAATCGCCTGTAAAGTTTATCTGGCAATCGAATCCGTTGGGGTTTTCCTGTTCAGATCGCAAAACCGCACCAACGGCCGACGGCCACGTCTACGTAACACGTTTAACGTGCTCGAAGCCTCCAAGCGTTTTAGTGCGCGGTAAGCTGTTTTTCGATCAACGATACCCGCATCACGTAGCACGTCAGACGTAACCCTTAGTTCGTTAGAGCGCCGCATATCTGCATGCGCCCGAAGAACCAGTAAGAGACGATCAGTGGTGCAGAAAATATTCTGCCGTATCCATGACAGTGGAATTGGCCCCTTCAGGAAACGGCCTGCCCGGTTTTGTCTATGACGTATGCTTGAATATGTCTCGACCCGCTCTTCCGGAACGTCAGCATCTGCAACAGAGGCAGGGATTAAGCTAGGAGGGGCACTGACATCAGTCATGACGGATAAACGTTCCTTCTAAATAGATAATTAAAAGAGAAGAGAGATATTGGAACGGGTGTCCCGGATCTGTCCCAATCATGGGACCGATTTGTCCCAACGATGGGACTAAATTGTCCAAAGCACGTCATCCGAAATTCGCTGTTTGGGTTTGGGGCAGCAGCTTCATCACACGATCCCACATTTCACCACCGCTCTCGTCACGATAGCGGTCCGGATAACGAATTACTTCAGCGTCTACGCGACATACCATTGTCTTCATCACTATCTCGCTGGCCTTTGCCATGAGTGACTTCAGTTGCAAAACGTCTTCGGTCATTCGTTCCAGCGGCGCTTCCAAAAGAAGAGCATCATGTACTGGCGCGCAAATGCGCAATCCTGCTTCGGTGCCCATACATGCGGCAAGGCGCAGCATTTCTGCGCCATTCGCTTGCATAGGAAAGTTGAGCAAGCTTCGGTCATTGAGCTTTGTGTGCAAGCCGGATTGTATTGGCCATCCGAAGACGGTCTTCAGAGTGCCGCCAGCAAGGGCGACGTTTACGTTGTTTTCTGCCCACCGCCAAAAAATTCGATAGGTTTCTCGATGTCGCCGTAGGAGCTCACGCGCCTCCGAAACCGATAAGCCTGCACGGCTCGCCATTGTTGCAGCACCCATGCCGTAGCCCACGCCCAGTACGATAGCCTTGCAGCGATTGCGGACATCTTTATGCGACGTCTTGTTGGCATCATCGGGAGCAAGGCCGGTCTGTTTGGCGAAGGCCAGATACGGATCTCCTGATGTATAGGCCTTAATCATCGCGCTATCACCGGATAATGCTGCCGCAATCGCTATTTCCTGCGACCCAAAATCCAGATAGGCAATACCGTAACTTGTTTGCGGTTTAATCAAGCCGCGTAGCCAACGCGACGGACCAAATATGAACTTTGCATTTGATGGCTGGTTACGGCTCGTCTTGGACCGGAATGGGCTTAGAAGGCACCTGTTCCGGCCATCGCTGCCGACCTGAAGCCGGTTAAGCTTGAGTTTGCTCAGGGAGTGGCGAAGTTCGTGGAGCGGGGCGACAGCAGGGTAGGCGCGAGCCATTTGGCGGAATGTGGCATCGTCTGTCGCCAGCGTACCAGAAGGCAGCCTTGGCCAGGGTATGCAGTTGCGGATCAACCATGCTTCAAATCTAGCCAGTTTGAACGACCCGTCCTGAAAAACACCATAGTCGGCGTCTACCGAAGATATGAGGGAGGCCTTGATCTGTTCCCATCCACTGAGCAATCGATCGAGTAATAAAGTGTCGATCGGGACGCCAATGTGTTCCATTCGTGCCACAGCCGCCATGTAACGGCCCCTTAACAGGGCATGGCCAAGACGCCTTCGGCACGGGTCGTTTACCGGAAGAATTCGGCTGACTATTGCCGAGAGGAGCCTTTCGAGGGCGTCAACGTCACCTTCGCAATATTCGAGAATTGCGCATCTATCTTGTGCGTCCCATGGGCCGCCGGATAGCACAAGGTCACGCATCTCGGTTTTCTCTTCGGCACCGATCGCCGGCAGGCCAAAATATGTGAGGGCACCGAGAAGACCATTGCCGTGTGGCAGCCAGAGGCCGTTTGTCTCGGCACGGAACTCCGTGAAGAGGTCAAGAACTCGCTCCGGAATTGGCCACCCTAGCGCCAGGAAGCAACCGATTTCTGCGCTGGCGAAGTAAGCGACAAACAACGTATCGGCGCCGGTATCAAATGGTGGCCCACAAGATTTTTGAAGTTCGTCTTGCCATAGCCGAACAACACCACCGCTGCGGAGCTCCCTCGCTACCATACAGATAGGTGTCGGCGGATCACCATCGGCGGCAAAGAACTCAAAATCACAACACCAAATTTGCCGGTAGGGCAGGTCAGTTAATTGTCCGGTCGATTTAATCCCAGGGTGTGTGCTTGAAGGCCTCATGTCAGGCCCCGTTTAGCTGTTGAATTACCGGGTGATCTTCTTTGTTGATGAGGTTGCCATCCTTGAACGCAAGCTCGAGCAGCTCCGGCAATGTCTTCTCGGGCCATAGTGGCTCGGGGATGGTGCCGGTGGCTCTGTATATGGAATAGCCACCCTCCGACATATTGGCGATCATCCGCGTCCAGTTATCTTCGCCGTGAGAGGCTGCTTCACGTGCGCTTAAATGCCAGGAATTTGTCCTTCCGTCTGGGCCCGGCATCGGAACCGGCCATAGGAATGTGACACCCTGCCGATTTTGACAAAGACGAAGCTCGACATGTCGAACGTCCTCGGCAAGTACCGGCAACATCTCAGGTGTTACGAGGTAGAATTCCCGCTCCTCCTTAAGTTCGAGGATCGCGCAAGGTAAGCGGTATTCGTTAGATGTGTTGACCCGAAAAAACTCTTGCTTGTTGGGTTTGCGGACAGCAATGCGTAGCAACACTTTCTCTGCGCCAACCGAGTTAACGTCTCCGGTGATCCTTAGACCCTCGGGGTCGAAGGGGTTGGGCGCGGTTGGTTTGTTCTCTGTGGTTTGATCAGGCATTTCCGGCCTCCTTATCGTTGCCGTTTCTGCCTAACTGGACCTTTGACATCATTGAAGTCGATGTGCGTATGCTCTCATCAAGG
>CAZKFO010000141.1:0-3336 GCA_964552145.1 uncultured bacterium
ATAATGATTTTTGGTGATGCTAAGGATATGCTAACACAACTTCTATCTGATCTTAAAGAGCTTTAATTTACTCTGTTATATTTAATCCCACTATAAACTAGATTTCTATCTATAAATTTTTAAGAGAATATCAATCTAGCTACGACTAGGAAATAGACAAGATCCCAGAATCGTTGCAAGGAAGGCAAGGGCAAACGAGGTAACTCGAACAGTTATAAACCCAGACGTTATATCATATATCGTTAGCATAGTCCCTGTAACCATTCCCATTATAACGCCACTCTGCGAAGTGCGCTTCCACCAAAGAGTTAGAATGAGTGCTGGTCCAAATGATGCGCCAAGACCTGACCAAGCATAACCTACAAGATCAAATACCAATGAATCAGAGCTATAGGCGAGTAAGAATGCAATAAAGCCAATAATAATCGTTAAAATTCGACTAATGACTAGAAGTTCTCTATCTGTAGACTGCCTATTAATAAATCCTTGGTATATATCTTTTGAAATTACGCTGCTGGCCACTAGAAGCTGACTATCCGCAGTAGACATCATCGCCGCAATGGCTCCAGATATAAATATCCCCGCGAGCCAGGATGGAAGCAAGGTCATCGCAATAATTGGCATTATCTTCTCACTATCTGCTGGCATCGCAATCACTCCAGATGCAATGAGCTTCGCACCTACAAGACCAATAACCATTGCACCAAAAAATGCAGGAATCGCCCAGCTAATCGCAATCCAGCGAGCAGTTTCAACATTCCGTGGACTATTAATCGCCATGAATCGAGTGACAAGATGTGGCTGTCCCATATATCCCAAGCCCCAACTCAATCCTCCAATCGCTAAAATAAGCGCAGAGGTCCCAACCTCTCCGGAATAGAGATTAGAAAAGTTAAATACCGATCCGCTATAGCTATGATTTGAGAGCTCAATTAGCCCAACAATTGGAAGAATGGTGAGCGTCCCAATCATCACAATCCCCTGAATCATATCAGTCCAGGCCACCGCAAAAAAACCTCCCAGCATCGTATAGAAGATAATAATTAGCGCTCCGATAAGCATTCCATTTATAGGGTTAATTCCAAATGTCTGATTTAACACCTTACCAGCTCCTATAAACTGAGCTGCTACATAAAAGGTGAAGAAGAATACAATAATAATAGATGCAACCAATCGAATGATATGAGTTTGATCGGTGTGAGCTTTAGATAGATACTCAGGAAGTGTTATCGCTCGATAGCGCTCTGATTCCTCACGCAATTTTCTCGCAATCATGAACCAGGACAATATAACTCCTGATACACAACCAATCACCGTCCATAGTTCAACCATTCCAAGCATAAGCGCCGCACCAGGCAGTCCCAGAATAAGCCAGGCTGATTCTCCAGACGCACGCTCTGAGAAGGCAATTACCCATGGACCAAGTCGGCGGCCACCAATTGCAAAATCAGTAATACCACTAGTAATTCTAGAGGTGTATAAGCCTACAAAAAGAATTACCAAAAGATATATAACAAAGCCAATAATTGGCGCACTCATCAATACGTCTCCCCTGGATTTTGTAAAATTAATTTATTGATTCCATTGAGTTATTCCAATAAATTGCTTGAATTGTAAAATTAAAAATGTAATTTAGTAGGACAAAAAATGAGGTAGAGCATCGAATTTCAAAATTTAATAATCGCTATAATTGTAGGCTACCTGTGGGATCTATCCAGCCGGCGTTCTTTATTGGAAAGCTTAAAGGAATCGATATAAGAGAACATGGATCAAAGAATGCTGGAGCTGCAAATACAACCATGACACTTGGATGGGGACTGGGAGTCTTAACCGGTGTAATTGATGTGCTAAAAGCGACTTTAGTTGTTTACTTGTTTACAAATCTATATCCAAGTCCTGATTCTTATCCTATACTTCCATTTTTAGCAGGAACCATGGCTGTGGTTGGACATAACTATCCTTTCTATATGGGATTCAATGGAGGGAAAGGAACCGCAAGCGCTATCGGAATTATCCTGGGTTATGATTTCTATATGGGCCTTGCAATGGTTGCCGTGATTATTCTCTCAACAGTAATCACTAATTTCCTAGTGGTTGGGACTGTGAATATATATCTGGTTATGATATACCTAGCGGTATTTAAATATCAATCTGTAGAGCTTATTATTCTATCAACCTTGCTAGGAATTCTTGGAGTTTACAAGCACCGCATGAACTTCATCCGCATTAAAAACGGAACAGAGCCAACTTTTAGAGGGACTCTATAATTTTACAACGCCCTATCAACTAGTGAGTAATCTACTACAAGAAAAGGCGCTGTTTATTGATTTTGATAGCACCTTTGTTAAGGTGGAGACGATTGATGAACTCGCTAAATTTTGTTTGAAAGATGATTCTGAAGCAGACGATAAAGTAAAGATGATATCTGATATTACAAATCAAGCGATGTCTGGAGAACTTGACTTCCCATCTGCACTAGAAAAGCGATTATCTATACTTAACCTAACCAGAGATGATGTGATAGAGGTGAGCAATCAAATCTCAACCCTTATATCTAATTCAATCGAAAGCCACCATAAACTTATTCAAGATATCTCTGATTCTATATGGATACTATCTGGAGGTTTTAGCGAAGTTATATATCCGGTGGTATCTAAATTTGGGATTAAACACGATCATGTTATTGCAAATTCATTTGTATATGAAGATAATATGGTTATCGGCTGTGATAAAGAAAATGATCTATTTAAAGATAACGGAAAAGCAAGAGCGATTAAGAAATTAAACCTCAATAAAGAAATCATTATGGTAGGTGATGGATATACAGATTACGAAACCTATAAAGATGGTGCTGTAGATATGTTTATATGCTACACTGAAAATATCCATCGAGAAGATGTTATAAAAAAATCAAATTACATTGCTAATAACTTCAATGAAGTTATTAATATAATAGCTTAGCTAGACAACCCCCTGATCAAGCATCGAATCAGCAACCTTAATGAAACCTGCAATATTAGCTCCGCTAACATAATTAGTGATTTGTCCTCTCTTACTACCATGATTGACACACTGATTATGGATAGATTTCATGATCCCTTTGAGTTTCAAGTCTACATCTTCTCTTGTCCAGCTTATTCGATTGCTATTCTGAGACATCTCTAATCCCGAAACAGAAACACCACCTGCGTTAGCAGCTTTACCCGGACCAAATAGAATACCATTATTAATTAATAGCTCTGTAGCATCATATGTGGTAGGCATATTTGCACCTTCAGCCACACATCTACATCCATTATCTATTAAGATCTGAGCATCTTTAACATCTAATTCATT
>CAZKFO010000142.1:0-3316 GCA_964552145.1 uncultured bacterium
GTATGAGTGGTCGGAAACTTAATCGAACAAGTGCCCATCGGAAGGCAATGTTTGGAAATCTTGCATCTGCTCTTATCAAGCATGAACAAATAAAAACTACTCTGCCAAAGGCGAAAGAATTACGTTCCGTTGTTGATCGTTTGATAACGCTCGGTAAGCGTGGTGATTTGCATGCGCGCCGAATTGCGATCTCTCGATTGCATGGTGATAAACGGATGGCCGAAAAACTTTTTTCTACACTTTCTGATCGTTATCAGGACCGTGCGGGAGGGTACACGAGGCTTATAAAATCCGGTTTTCGTTATGGAGACTCGGCTCCTATGGCTATCCTAGAATTGGTGGATCGCGATACAGAGGCAAAAGGTCTCGACTCAGGGCCCCTGTTTATTGATGATGAAACAGATGCTGAGGAAGTAGTTGCATAGTACAGGCTTTAAGCTTTCTTAAAGGCGGCCGATATGGCCGCCATTTTTGTTTGGGCCCGATATTCAGATTGGTGTTTAATAGCGCAATGTTCGTGATGAATTTACGGTCTTTTGTTCTAATTTTGGGTTGTTTACCGCTTCTCCTGTTTCCGGCATATGTATTTGCTCAGGAAAAAGTGTTACCGGCGAGTCAAAACGAAATAACACTTTCATTCGCGCCATTAGTTAAATCCGCGGCACCAGCGGTGGTGAATATCTACACTCGGCGTGTTGTTCGACGTAGAACGGTATCACCTCTTTTTAATGATCCATTTTTTAGGAGGTTTTTTGGAGAACAGTTTTTCAGAGGTTCCCGCACTCAGAAACGTATTCAAAACTCTCTTGGCTCAGGAGTACTGGTAGGACCTGATGGTCTAATCGTCACAAACCATCATGTAATTGATAAAGCGGATGAAATAACGGTTGTCCTGACAGACCGCCGTGAGTTCGATGCAGAGGTGGTTACACGGGATGAACGAACCGATCTAGCGGTTTTGCGCATAAAGGCAGGTCCCGAGAAGCTACCATATTTGAAATTAAGTGACTCCGATGCGGTGGAGGTTGGGGATATCGTGCTCGCAATTGGAAATCCGTTTGGGGTGGGACAAACCGTGACGAGCGGCATTGTTTCTGCACTGGCGAGAACCGCGCGCGGCGTTAATGACTTTGGGTTTTTTATACAGACAGACGCAGCAATCAATCCCGGAAATTCCGGTGGTGCACTAATTTCACTTGATGGTCGTTTAATTGGAATTAATACCGCTATCTATTCGCGAGGTGGTGGGTCTAATGGTATCGGCTTCGCAATACCATCAAAGATGGTAGAGACCGTTATAAGTGGTGCAGCAACGGGTGGGCAGGTAGTCCGGCCGTGGCTTGGCGCTGCTGGGCAGTCTGTTGACCCGGAAATTGCCAATTCCTTGAGGCTTTCTCGTCCATTTGGGGTGCTTGTAAATAAGGTTTATCGGAATGGTCCAGCCGGAGCGGCAGGGTTGAGGGTTGGAGATGTAATAGTATCAATTAATGGAAAGCCAATACCTGACGCTAACGCACTTAAATTTCGTGTCGCAACGATGGCGGTTGGCGGAACGGCAAAGGTAACTGTTTTAAGGTCGGGTCGTCCAACCGAACTATCGGTTAGTCTAATTCCAGCTCCAGAAGTGCCACCAAAAGACCTAACCCTTTTATCCGGTAAAACTCCTTTCGCCGGGGCGGAAGTCGCAAATTTGTCACCAGCTCTGACAGAAGAACTCTCTATAGAGGGCGATTTAAGAGGGGTGATTATTGTGCGTATAAGGCGTCAATCAACGGCAGCACGAATTGGCTTAACACCGGGTGACATTTTGTTACGGCTTAACAGTTTAGATATAGTGTCAGTTGCTAAGCTAAAAACTCTTTTGCGCCAAAAATATACAGTCTGGCGAATAGAGATTAAACGCGCTGGCCAAATACTGCAGATAAATTTGCGGGGTTAAGAGTGACCCAAGATACTGGCAGCCTTTTCGAAACAATCAGCCCGCGGCCGCTCGCCGATAATATGCGGCCTAGAAGTCTACAAGATGTTATTGGACAGGACCATCTTACTGCGCCGAATGCACCATTAGGCCGAATGTTAAAAGATGGTCGGTTGTACTCCATAATTTTTTGGGGGCCGCCGGGGACCGGTAAAACAACTCTTGCACGTCTATTATCAGAAAATCCAAACTACGATTTTGAGGCCCTCTCTGCGGTGTTTTCAGGTGTCACAGACCTGCGTCGTATATTTGACATGGCAAGGCAGAGACGCAGTGATGGGAAGGGGACGTTGTTATTCGTTGATGAGATACATCGTTTCAACCGATCACAGCAGGATAGCTTTTTGCCATCAGTTGAAGACGGTACGGTGGTGCTTGTTGGTGCGACGACTGAGAACCCTTCCTTTGAACTAAATCCGGCCCTGCTGTCGCGTTGCAAAGTATTGGTATTAAAACGCTTAAAACAGCCAGCCCTCCGTGAACTAATGAAACGGGCAGAAGATAGATTGGGAAGAAGTCTGCCCCTATCTGTGGAAGCGCGCGCGGCGCTTTGCGATATGGCCGACGGCGATGGGCGTTATTTATTAAACTTGGTTGAAGAAGTATCGAACGTCGCTACAAAAATTCCACTAGACGTCTCGGCACTAATGGAAGTTACGAGCAAACGGGCGCCGATATATGATAAGTCCCGCGAAACGCATCACAACCTTATTAGTGCACTGCACAAGTCACTCCGGGGTTCCGATGTTGATGCCGCACTATACTGGTTAAGTCGGATGCTCGTGGGTGGTGAAGACCCTCGTTATATAGCGCGAAGACTTACTAGATTTGCCGTTGAGGATATCGGGTTGGCCGACCCCCGGGCGCTTGAACAGTGTATCGCTGCTTGGAATGCGTTTGAGCGTATCGGTTCACCCGAAGGGGAACTAGCGATAGCCCAGTGCACGATTTACTTGGCAACGGCCCCTAAATCAAATGCTGCGTATCGATCACATTCAGCTGCTATGTGTTCCGCCAAGAAAACAGGTTCTCTACCGCCACCAAAACATATATTAAATGCTCCGACCGAAATGATGAAGGATCTTGGGTATGGTGCAGGGTACCAATATGACCACGACACAGATGAAGCGTTTTCCGGCCAGGCCTATTTTCCAGACGACGTCTTACGAGAGAATTTTTATAAACCGAGTGACCAAGGTTTTGAAAAAGAAATTCAAAAAAGGTTAGAGTTTTGGAACTCGCGAAGGCGTGACAATAAGATGAAAAAAGAAAATATATGAAGACGCTTTTGTACGTGGCGCTAGGCGGGGCGCTTGGAGCGTCTGGCCGTTACGTGAT
>CAZKFO010000143.1:0-3276 GCA_964552145.1 uncultured bacterium
ACCAACCATTATATGCTTGAATACACCAAATTATTCGATGAGTGCGTAAGAGAATTATTATGGCAACAACTGCAAGCCCTAAGAGCAAACCCAAACGTTTCAAATTGAAAGGTGAGGCAACATGGCCTACTAACCAAATCCAAATTGACTCGTGGACTGATAAATACTTTTCTCACACCAAAGAGGCTGTCTCAAAATTTGGTGATGCCACAGTAACTTATGCTTTGTTTATGCGGCGACCGGTAATATCCGCACCACGACTTGCAATAGAATGGTTAACTGTGGTTGCAAAAGAACGCAATACGAGTTTTAAAATTGATCTAAAATATACAGAGGGTAAATGGGTTGGCGCGGGCGAACCCATAGCTTATGTCACTGGTCCCTTTTCTGAGCTCGTCGATCTTGAAACTTTATTATTACAGAAACTTGGACCAGCGTGCGTTGCCGCTTATAACGCTTATTCTATGTGCTCTGACCTACCAAAAGTCGCTTTTATGGCAATGGATGCACGCCATTGTGCAGGTACCAGTATGGCTGAAATGATGGCCTATGCGGCCTCAGTAGGTTCTGCCAAAGCAAAAAGCAAAAGTGGTGCTCTAGGGTTTATAGGCAACGCGACAGACGCTACCGCCCATTATTTCGGGGAAGAAAACGGCAAAGGAACAATGCCACACGCTTTCATTGGATATGCGGGTAGCACTCTTCGAGCCGCTGAAATGTTCCAAGAGACATTCCCCCACCTACCCATGACAGTACTCGTGGATTATTTTGGACAGGAAATTACTGATACTTTGGCTGTCTGTAGAAAATTTCCTGATCTGGTTGAGAATGGTACTTTATCATTCCGGCTCGATACACCAGGAAGCCGTTATATCGAAAAATTAGACCCAGCTGCATCATACGCAGTTTTAGAACGCCATGTTCCAGAGGTAGTACGCGGTTATCGGTCTGAAACACAGTTATCATATCTAGTTGGACCCGGTGTATCGGCTGCTTCTATATGGCGGCTCCGAGAGGCCCTCGATGGCGAGGGTTACAAAAACGCTAAAATAGTTGCATCAAGCGGTTTTGGGCCTGCTAAATGCCATTTATTTGCCGAAGCCAATGCGCCGGTTGATATAATTGGAACCGGTAGTTATCTCCCTGCAACCTGGAGCGAAACTTATGCAACTGCCGACATTATCGAGTATGATGGGAAAGCACGGGTTAAGTTGGGCCGGGAGTTTCTCCTCCGTCGTTAGATGACTTCGCACTACCAGATTCCTTGTATAAAACATAATAGGAACTCGCAAAAATCATTCCAGCCCCAAGCCAAGTCCAAGGCGATGGTAATTCGCTAAAAAATATAAAGGCTATTAAAACACTTGCCGGTAGCCTTACAAAATTAAAGGGTTGTACAATTCTGGCATCTGCTGCCCGTACAGAGTAAGCGTGAAATAATCCCGCTAAAAGTTGTAAGGTTCCAAGAGCAAAAATTAGCGGGAGATCAGAAAACGTTGGCGTTTTCCAAAAATATAAGGCAGGTACAAAAGCCAATGGCAAGGCTAAAAGTTGACCATAAAATGTAATTTGAGCGGGCGTATCGGTTCGTGATAAAGATTTAATACAAATATTGGTTCCTGCATATGTCACAGCAGTCACTAATACCGCACCTGCCGCTAAAGTTATCGTAATTATTCCAGGCCTCAATATAACCAGAGCACCAATAAAGGAAACAGCACATGCTATCCATGCCTCACCACCAGCCTTTTCTTGTAACAGTAAGACAGCCATTACAATCGTGATTATCGGTACTAGGAATAATAATGCATAGACTTCGCCAATAGACATATTGGCCAAACCATAGAAAACACAAACCATACCGGTATAACTAAGTAAGGTTCTCAAAAGATAAAGTGGCAATCGTCCTGTAGAAAGCGTTCCACGATTTGCAGTCCGAAACATCCAGGGAGATAACAAAAGTAGACCAACTGCACTTCTGAAAAATACAAGTTGGAAGGTGTTGTACGTGTAAGAAAGCTCCCGAACACAGGAAGCTGAAATTGCGATCATTATTGAAGCGGCACACATCCAAAGCGCGCCTTTTACAGCTGGCCGGTTAATTATTACATTACCCACTACTGGCGCCTCTGCCGCCAATAAACGATTGAAAGAATTATTAGTCCCAATGCCATACCATACCATGTCAAAGCATATTGTAGATGATTGTTAACGGGTAAATCTCTTCCCACCCCACCTATGGGATAACTACTGTTCCCCTTAACTTTATTGATAGAGATCCAGTAACCAGCAACAATCTTAAGTTTAAGCTTCTTTGCTATTTCATTGGGCTCAATCCGAAACCATTGACTTTTTTCGGGCACATTTAAAGGATCAAAATAGCTAGCTTTCCTCGGCCAACCGACAACACCAACAACATTCAAATCTAAATCTTTTCTTGCGGAAGTTTTAAAAGGATCAAGCTTGTAGGCGAAAGGAACCCAACCACGATTAACCAGAACAATATCTTCCGACATCAGTTGCAGCGGTGTAACAATGTGCCAACCAGCACGCCCATTGTAGGATATTGGTCCAACTAAAATTTCTTTTTTATACAAAAATCGTCCCCTAAGTTCGACTCGTCTAAATGCCTCGGGTTTGATATTTAGTGGAGATTTTAGAGGTATTGGCGGCCTTGCCAATTCTGCTTGGCGCATCGAAATCAAGTTTTCTTTCCAGGTTAGACGGTGTAATTGCCAAGTTCCCAAACTAATTAGAATACAAAAAGAACTAATCGCAACTATCGTCAGACCTTTGCTTATCTCCTGTATTTTCGGCGAGTTCTCGGCATCAATCATCATATTTATAGCGTAAATTTTTAAAATGATAAGCGATCAATATACCTTTCACTAGCCGAAGAAGAGTAATACCCAAAACAAGGACTACGGGTAACAAGATTAAAAAATGAATCAAAACTGAAGGCGAAAAGGCTAACTCAAGCCACAAAGCTATAGGAATGATCAGAGCTCCAAGAATAAAAATTACAAAAACAGAAGCGCCATCGCCAGTGTCGTGTGGTGATAAATCTAGATTACAATGGGTACAACGATTGCTGACAGTAAGGATACCTTGGAAAAGTTTTCCTTGCCCGCAACGTGGACACCGACACCTGATCCCAACTTTACTAGGAGAAAGTTTCGGATAAATAATAGGGGTTTTTCCGGACATCATACCCCCAAAAGTCCTATGCCAGGGTTTTAGGCCGTAACGTCATGATTCTCTCTGACCTTACATTTC
>CAZKFO010000144.1:0-3257 GCA_964552145.1 uncultured bacterium
GGAAGATCTGTTATAGTTGTTGGTCCAGAACTAAACTTACATGAATGTGGAATCCCCAAAGAAATGGCTGTTGAATTATTTAAGCCAATGATTATTCATGAATTAATGAAGCGAGGAATTTCTAGAACTGCAAAATCAGCAAAGATATTAATTGATAAGAAAGATAGTAATGTTTATGAAGTTCTTGAGTATGTAGTTTCTAATCATCCAGTACTTTTAAATCGTGCTCCTACTTTGCATAGATTGGGGATTCAGGCATTTCAACCTAAGTTGGTAGAAGGCCGAGCAATTAGATTGCATCCGTTGGTATGCTCTGCATTTAATGCGGATTTTGATGGAGATCAAATGGCTGTTCATGTTCCTCTTTCTGCAGAAGCTCAATCAGAAGCGTGGTTATTAATGCTCTCAAGTCATAACATATTGCATCCTGCGCATGGTAGGCCTATCTCTATACCATCTCAAGAAATGATTTTAGGTGGATACTATTTGACAATGCCAAGAGAAGGTGAGAAAGGAGAAGGAACTGTATTGGGGTCATTTGATGAAGCGGCTATGGCATATTCAAATAATGAGATAGCATTACATGCCCATGTTGATTTCAGGTATCAAGGAGAAATAATTAAAACAACATTAGGTCGAATAATTTTTAATAATGTTTTGCCTGAAGGTTTTGAGTTTCAGAATATAACTGTTGGGAAGAAACAGATAGTCGAAATAATTAGTAGATCCTATCATGAGATGGGTAACTATAAGACAGTTGAGTTTTTAGATAAACTAAAAGATTTAGGCTTTGAAACTGCGTTTAAAGGTGGCTTATCTATAGCAATAGATGATATTCATATCCCTGATGCAAAAGATAGTATTGTAGCAAAAGCTGACAAAGAAGTTGCTTTAGTTGTTGATAAATTTAAGAAGCATATCCTAACTGAGGGAGAACGATATAATAAAACCATTGATATATGGACTCATGCAACAGCAAGTGTTGCAAACGAGATGTTCAAAGAACTCAAATCTGATGATCAAGGCTTTAACCCTCTTTATATGATGGCCGACTCTGGTGCTCGTGGAAGTCAAGATCAGATAAAACAGTTAGCTGGGATGCGTGGCTTGATGGCAAAACCAAGGAAAAGTACAGCTTCATCCTCTGGTGAAATTATAGAAAACCCAATCAAATCAAATTTCAAAGAGGGACTTTCAGTGTTTGAATATTTCATATCAACTCATGGAGCTAGAAAGGGTTTGGCTGACACGGCATTAAAAACAGCAGATGCTGGATATCTAACTAGAAGACTAGTTGATGTTTCACAAGATTTAACTATCAGTCAATCAGATTGCACTACAATTCAAGGTCTCTGGCTTGAGGATTTAAAAGAAGGTGAAGAGATTATAGAGGCATTAGAGGATAGAATATGGGGAAGATTTGCACTTGAAGATATAAATGATCCTATTTCTGGTGAATCTATAGCAAAAAATGGTGATTTGATTGATTTTTCCATCATAGCTCATATTAAGAAAAGCAATGTCTATAGAGTTAAAGTTAGATCTTCTCTGACTTGCGAGTCGTTATCAGGAATATGTCAAAAATGCTATGGTTTAAATTTAGCCACCAATAGGCTGGCTCAGATAGGTGATGCTGTTGGAATTATGGCTGCCCAATCTATTGGTGAGCCTGGCACACAATTAACTTTGAGAACCTTTCACATAGGAGGAACTGCAACAAGGATAGCTGAGCAATCTCAGATTGTTTCTAAGATGGATGGGCTTACTAAGTTTTCAAAGAATTTAAGATTAGAAAAAGTTAAAAATTCTGACGGTGACACAGAAAACGTTGTAGTTAGTAGAAATGGAGAAATAGAACTATTAGACTCTAATCAAGAAAAAATTACAAATTGGAAGGTTCCATACGGATCAATAATTAATATTAAAGATGGAGTAAAAGTCAAGCCTGGGCAAATGCTATTTCGATGGGATCCTTATACAGATGTAATTTTAGCAAGACATGATGGGAAGGTTAGGTATGTAGATCTTATTGAAGGAGATACATATGTAAAAGAAGTAGTAGAAGGTGCTAAAAAAATGGCGGTTGTTACGGAATCAAGAAATAGGAACCTAAGTCCACGTATAGAGATAGTAACTTCGGGTAAAGATAGTGAAGCTCTAGGTTCAAGTATTCTTCCATTTAAAGCATCTATAGTTGTTAGTGATGGAGAAAAAGTAAAAGCAGGTCAGATTATAGTTAAGATTCCAAAGGATGTAGGAAAGACAAAAGATATTACTGGTGGATTACCTAGAATTGCTGAATTATTTGAAGCACGAAATCCATCAAACCCAGCCGTTGTTTCTGATATTGATGGTAAAATTGCATATGGAAAAGTAAGAAGAGGAATTAGAGAGATATCTGTATTGGGGCCTGACAGAGAAATATTGTATAAAATTCCATACGGAAAACACATTTTAGTTCATGATGGAGATCAGATTTTTGCAGGAGAAAAGATCTGCGAAGGATCTATTTCTCCAAAAGATATACTTAGAATAAAGGGATCTTCAAAAGTGCAGGAATATCTTGTTGAGGCAATTCAGGAAGTATATCAAGTGCAAGGCGTAGCAATTAATGATAAACATATAGAAGTCATTGTTAAACAAATGATGCAGAAAGTTGTTATAGAGAATCCAGGAGATACAAATTACTTGCATGGAGATAGAGTCAGCAAGAATCAATTAAAAAAGCAAAACATAGAAATCTCTAAAAAATCAATCATTAAAGATAATGGGGACTCTGAATATAGTATTGGAGATTTAGTAGATAAGGCTATTATTAGAGAGTATAATGCTGAATTAAAAGAACAGGGTAAAAAGACTATTAAAGGAAGTATACCAAAACCAGCATCATCTTCGCCATTATTACTAGGTATAACTAGAGCATCTTTAAATACAGAGAGCTTTATTTCTGCAGCATCTTTCCAGGAAACTACTAGAGTCCTTACTGATGCAGCAGTTGCAGGTAAAACAGATCCTTTAATAGGACTGAAAGAGAATGTGGTGATTGGTAGATTAATACCAGCAGGTACTGGTGCTCTAAAAAATAGAGACATAATGGTTACCAGTTCTAATAGAGATAACGAATTCACCCCCGAAGAAAATACAGCTGAGGAGCAAGAGCAAGCAGCAAGTTAAATTTAGTATGATTTAATGCTTTCGATACGCTTCATTCAAAAAAAACATTATTTTTTTATTATTATTGGATTAATAAATAATTG
>CAZKFO010000145.1:0-3247 GCA_964552145.1 uncultured bacterium
AATTCACAGGCTTTATCCATTGTAATAACTTTATATCCTTCCATGGAAGCTTGTAATGCACATATAGGATCTATCTCTGTTATATAAACTTGTGCACCATAACCTGACATTGATTGAGCGCATCCTTTACCTACATCTCCAAACCCACATATAACAACTTTTTTACCAGCAATCATAATATCAGTTGCTCTTTTAATTCCATCTGCAAGAGATTCTCTACATCCATATTTATTATCAAATTTAGACTTGGTAACAGAATCATTAACATTAACTGCCGGGAATGGCAATTTATCTTCACCATACAACATCTTCAATCTATGTACCCCCGTCGTCGTTTCCTCTGATACACCTCTTACTGATTCAATGAAGTTTGGATATTCATCTAGTAATACCTGAGTAAGATCTCCCCCATCATCTATTATAATATCTGGACCAGATCCATCTGGAAATTCAATAGTTTTTCTAACACACCAATAATATTCTTCTTCAGTTTCACCTTTCCACGCAAATACAGGATTACCAGCTTTAGCAATTGCTGCCGCTGCATGATCTTGAGTAGAATATATATTACACGAAGACCAACGAACCTGCGCTCCTAATTCAACCAATGTCTCAATTAAAACTGCTGATTGAATAGTCATGTGTATACAACCTGATATTTTAGCCCCAGAAAGAGGCTTTAAATCACTATATTTTTTTCTAAGCTGCATCAAACCAGGCATTTCTTTTTCAGCAAGTTCTATCTCTTTTCTTCCAAAGTCTGCTAAATTGATATCAGCTACTTTGTAGTCATTTATCTCTGTCATAGTATTTTCCATAATATTCTATCCTCAACCATCTTTTTAAAACGTTTATTTTTTTTATCTGATTCCCAAGGGTATTCATCTCTTCCGAAGTGACCATAAGCAGCAAGCTCTTTATATATTGGTCTCTTAAGATTTAAATACTTAATAATGCTATAGGGCTTAAAATCAAAATGTGTAGAAACAAGTTTAGTGATTTCTTTATCACTTATAACGCCTGTTCCAAATGTATTTGCAAGTATAGATACAGGCTCTGCAACACCTATAGAATAAGCAAGCTGAAGTTCACACCTTTCAGCTAATCCAGATGCAACTACAGATTTTGCTACATGTCTTGCCATATAAGCAGCAGATCTATCTACCTTACTAGGATCTTTACCTGAAAAAGCTCCGCCTCCATGCCTTGCATATCCACCGTAGGTGTCAACAATAATCTTCCTGCCTGTTAACCCAGTATCTGCTCCTGGGCCCCCTTTTACAAATCTACCGGTACCATTCACAATTATATCACCTGAAAAGGGTAGCTCATACTTTAATAGTACTGGATTAATTACATGCTCTATCAAATCAGCTCTTATAGAATCTTGCTCTTTCTTAATATTTCTAGAAAATCGAGATAGCATATCCTCATGTTGAGTAGCAATTACAATATTAGTAATCTCAATAGGATGAATCCCCTCATATTTGATAGTAACCTGAGTTTTTCCATCAGGCATTAAATAGCCTAAAATATTAGATTTCCTTACCTGTGTTAATTTACTAGCTAATTCATGCGCCATCTGTATTGGTAGTGGCATTAACTCTTCTGTTTCTTTGCAAGCAAAACCAAACATCAACCCTTGATCACCAGCTCCTTGTTCATTCTTCTTCTTCTGATTTAATCCTCGAGCTATATCTGGACTTTGTTCTACAATTTTAATTTCGATATCTACTAAATTTCCATCCATTCCAGTAGAAAGATCGTTGTATCCTATACTGTTAAGTGTATCTCTTGCAATTTTCTCATAAAAAGATTTATCTAGCTTTGATTTCGTACTTATCTCTCCAGATATAATTATTTTATCTGATGAAGCCATCGTCTCACAGGCAACTCTAGCATCTGAATCCTTCTCAAAAATTGCATCTAATATTGCATCAGATATACAATCACAAACTTTATCTGGATGTCCCTCAGTTACTGATTCTGATGTAAAATAAAATTCATTTCTCATCTACACAGGTCCTCCAACTGTTAGATACTCAACTTCAGTACCATATTTCTTGAAATTATTCTTAAATAAATCTGCTAATAATTTTGACTCTTTTATAAAGGAGTCCTTGTCATCCCAAGCAGATATAGGATTTAAAATCTCAGACTTGACACCATTTAATTTAGTTGGGATCGATAGTCCAAAATAATCATCCTTTTCAAAAGAACAACCATTAATGGAATCATCTAATATATTATTAATTATACATCTAGTATCTGAGATGCTGATTCTTTTTGCTCCAGAGGAAGGAGAGCCGCCAACCCACCCAGTATTAACTAGAAATACATTAGAATGATGGGAATTAATTTTATCTTTTAACAATTCCGCATATTTTAAAGGATGTAAAGTCAAAAATGGCCCTCCAAAGCAAGGCGAGAATGTTGCAATAGGCTCTGTAATCCCTCGCTCTGTTCCTGCGACTTTAGCAGTATATCCACTTATAAAATGATACATAGCCTGATTATTATCTAATTTTGATACAGGAGGTAATATACCAAATGCATCGCAGGTAAGAAAAATAATATTACTGGGGTGTCCAGATACACTATTATACCCTCTAGATTGCAAAGAATTATTAATATAATCTATAGGATATGATACACGAGTATTTTCAGTCTTAGTATTATCATCAAAATCAATCTCATTGGTCTGAGAATCATAAACTACATTTTCTAATAATGCACCATGCCTTATAGCATTATAAATTTCAGGTTCTTCCTCTTTATCCATCCTAATTACTTTAGCGTAGCAGCCACCTTCAAAATTAAAAATTCCATCATCTGACCATCCATGCTCATCATCCCCAATAAGTAATCTATTAGGATTTGTTGAAAGCGTCGTTTTACCTGTACCGCTTAAACCAAAAAACAGACAAGTATTTTTATTGTCTAAATCAACATTTGCAGAACAATGCATAGATAAAATGTTTTTTAAGGGTAGAAGGTAATGTAATACAGAAAATATTCCTTTTTTCATCTCTCCACCATACTCTGTCCCACCAATAATTGCAAGCTTCCTCTTTAAATTAAATATTATAAAAGTTTCTGAATTCATTCCATGTTTGATATAGTCTTCATTAGATACATCTGATGCATTAATAATTGTAAACTCTGGACTGAAATTATTTAACTCCTCTTTTGAAGGGCGTACAAACATATTATTTGCGAAATGAGCTTGCCAGGCTTTTTTTGCAAT
>CAZKFO010000146.1:0-3233 GCA_964552145.1 uncultured bacterium
AACATAAACTTTCTCACGCTAATATTGCGTGATCGCCAGTTTTGTATAACCTCATCGGTTGAGACAATAAGGTAAAGATTTGCCACCAGTGCTACCATTGTGAGGCGTATAAAATGGCAACCAAAAGTAAACGAGGAGGAAAAAAACTCCCTTTAGCACGCAAAACTAAGTCTAAGCGTGCGGTGTCCTCAAACAAAATTCCAACTGTGGATTCGGATAAGCTGATTGGCTTTTACCGTGACATGCTACTTATTCGTCGTTTTGAGGAGCGTGCAGGTCAATTGTATGGAATGGGTCATATAGGTGGTTTTTGTCATTTATATATCGGGCAAGAGGCGGTCGTGGTTGGTATGCAGGCTGCTATTGATGATAACGACGCTGTAATTACCAGTTACCGAGATCATGGGCATATGTTAGCTTGCGGCATGGATCCAAAGGGCGTTATGGCCGAACTTACCGGGCGAGAAGGCGGATATTCTCGTGGCAAAGGGGGTTCAATGCACATGTTCAGTACCGACAAAAACTTTTTTGGTGGGCATGGAATCGTGGGGGCTCAGGTGTCTATCGGAACTGGACTGGCTTTTGGTCAACGGTATAAAGGAGACAATTCTCTTACCCTTGCATATTTTGGAGACGGTGCTGCGAACCAGGGTCAAGTTCATGAGTCATTTAACATGGCCGCACTTTGGAAATTACCCGTCATTTATGTCATTGAAAATAATAAATATGGGATGGGAACGTCGGTTCAACGTGCCTCGGCTGCAGAGGATTTGTCACAATTGGGTGCCGGGCGAGGAATTTTTGGTGTTCAGGTTGATGGTATGGATGTTGAAGCTGTTACAAATGCAGGTGTAATGGCAGCTGAAAGGTGTCGAAATGGAGAAGGGCCAGTAATTTTGGAGATGGTGACCTATCGATATCGTGGTCATTCTATGTCGGACCCTGCTAATTATCGAACGAAAGAAGAAGTTTCGAAAATACGAAACGAACAGGACCCGATTAGTAATATTAAAACCAGAATTTTAGAGGATAAGATTTTATCGGAGGATCAAATTAAAATAATTGATAAAGAGATAAGAGAAATAGTTTCAGGATCAGCAGATTTTGCGCAAAGTAGTCCTGAACCTGATCCTTCAGAGCTTTATACTGACGTTTTAGTAGATACATAAAGGGAAGACGCTTTAAAATGCCCACCAACATATTAATGCCTGCGCTTTCACCCACAATGACGGAGGGGAATCTGGCCAAATGGCATAAGTCTGAAGGGGATAGAGTAGAATCTGGTGACATCCTTGCTGAAATTGAGACTGATAAAGCAATGATGGAGGTAGAAGCTGTTGATGAGGGTATCCTTGAGCGGATTTTGGTGCCAAGTGGTACTGATGGCGTAAAAGTAAATGAAATTATAGGTGTAATTGTTGGGGAAGATGAGAATCCTGCTTTAAATGTTCTAGACACTGAACCGCCAGTGCCTATCCCTCAGGTCCTATCAGATAAAAATCAAGATGATCACCTTGAGGATTCCAAGGAATTTAATCGTGTTGAATCTGACTATGCCGGAGAAACGGAAATTATAACCGTACGAGAGGCTTTGAGGGATGCCATGGCTGAAGAAATGGTGTCCGATGATCGTGTTTTTCTTTTAGGTGAAGAGGTAGCGGAATATGAGGGTGCCTATAAAGTAAGCCAAGGGTTACTAGAAAAATTTGGTGAGGGTCGGGTAATAGACACGCCAATTACAGAACATGGATTTACGGGTGTTGGAATTGGGGCGGCATTTATTGGTTTACGGCCAATTGTTGAATTTATGACATTTAATTTTGCGATGCAGGCAATGGATCAACTAATTAACTCTGCGGCAAAGACCAATTATATGTCTGGAGGACAAATGGGCTGCCCTATTGTATTTAGAGGCCCCAACGGAGCGGCGGCCCGTGTCGCAGCCCAACATTCGCAATGTTTTGCGAGTTGGTATTCACACATTCCGGGTCTTAAGGTGATATCCCCTTGGAGTGCGGCAGATGCAAAGGGCTTGTTGAAGTCAGCTATCCGAGATCCGAATCCTGTAATATTCCTAGAGAACGAGTTACTCTATGGGAATAGTTTTGAGGTTCCTACCGATCCTGACCATTTAGTTCCTATAGGTAGAGCAAAGCAGGTCCGCGAGGGCGATGCCGTAACTATTACCGCTTTTTCTCTTATGGTCGATAAGTCGATAGAAGCTGCGGCAATCCTTTCAGATGAAGGAATAGAGGCAGAAGTAATCGATTTGAGAACATTAAGGCCACTCGATACTGAAACAATTATCAAATCTGTTCGAAAAACCAATCGGGTAGTCTCTGTAGAGGAGGGTTGGCCATTCGCGGGTATTGGGTCGGAGATATCGGCAAGCATAAGTGAGGGGGCGTTTGATTGGCTTGATGCACCTGTAAAGAGAGTAGCTGCGGCGGATGTACCCCTTCCATATGCCGCAAATCTTGAAAAATTAGCATTGCCTCAGGTTAATGATATCGTTGAGGCCGCTAAGGCGGTTTGTTATCGGGATTAAATTAATTCGGTTAGATCTATGGCCATAAAAATTTTAATGCCAGCTCTATCTCCGACCATGAAGACAGGAAATTTATCTAAGTGGTTTAAATCTGTGGGAGATAATGTGAAGCCAGGAGAAATCTTAGCTGAGATTGAAACTGACAAAGCTACCATGGAAATAGAGGCTGTAGATTCGGGAACTCTTGGAGAAATAATCGTACCGGATAGATCTGAAAATATTTCTGTTAATACAGTTATAGGAATAATTTTAGAAGATGGTGAAAAGATTGACGATATTGGTTATAAAGAGAATGATAATGCAGAAAAAACACCATTGGATATTGGACCTAATATAGCGCCTCGGAAACCAGGTGGATTGGTAGTTTCAGAATATAAAGCTACTCCCATTGCAAGGCGGATTGCCGAAAATAAGAGAATAGAATTATCTACAATTAGTGGGTCTGGATCACGGGGTAAGATTACCCGGAGTGATCTTGATAAATCGGTGGAACAAGATGGCCAGAGCGAGAGCGTTGTGGGTTCAAACTCCACTGTGACAAATGGAGGACGAATTTTTTCCAGCCCGTTAGCTCGTAGATTGGCAGCAGAGGCCGAAATTGACATCGTATCTATAAAGGGTTCGGGCCCTATGGGTAGAATTACTAAACTGGATGTAGAAAAAGCAGAAAATCAAAAGATTAAAC
>CAZKFO010000147.1:0-3230 GCA_964552145.1 uncultured bacterium
ATTACAATCACAATATTTCCATATATAGAATATTGAAGCAGCTGCTATTCCATTCGCAAAAAAAGAAGAAGTAATTAAAATAATTTTCCATGTTTTATTTGTTGGAGGAGGGGTATTATTTCCAGATAAGACAGTAGCAATTGGTATAGGTTGCTGTTGCATTGGAGGATAATAATTTAATTGTACCTGTTATTAAGGCATCAGAAGAATTGAATCTTATAGGCCTATCAAGAGCATTAGGTGATCTTTCTAGTAAAGCCCGCTCTAACAAGCTATCAATTGATGATGTCCAAGGCTCAACCTTTACCATAACTAATCCTGGTGTGTTTGGAGGTTTATTTGGTATTCCAATTATTAATCAGCCCAATGTAGGAATACTATCTATTGGAAAAATCCAGAAAAAACCGATTGTTAAAGAAACTGAGTCTGGTGATTCTATATTTATTAGAAGCATGATGTACGCAACCTTGGGTTACGATCATAGACTTATCGATGGAGCATATGGAACAAAATTTTTAGCGTTGTTACTTGAAATAATAGAATCATACAATATAGATAAATAAAAGTGCAGACTAATAACCTAAAACAAAGACGTCCTGATTGGCTTAAGATAAAACTGAATACTAGTTCGGATTTTCAAAAGACTAAAGATATTATTAATAATAAGATGCTTAATACAGTTTGCGTTGAGGCTAAATGTCCAAATATTTATGAGTGCTGGAATCGTAAAACAGCAACTATAATGATATTAGGTGATGTATGTACAAGAGCTTGCGGATTCTGTTCTGTTAAAACAGGAAAACCTCCTGTTTATGATGAGATGGAGCCTATAAGGGTTGCGCAGGCTGTTAAAGGTATGCAATTAAAACATGTGGTAGTAACTTCGGTTGATAGAGATGACTTGAGAAATGATTATGGGGCAACTATTTGGTCAGAAACAATTAAAGCAATTCATAAGCATGTTGATGGTTGCAATGTTGAAGTCTTGACCCCTGATTTTAAATTATATAAGCCATCTTTAGAAAAAGTTTTTAAAGCATCTCCAGAGATATTCTCTCATAATGTAGAATGTGTAGAGAGAATCTCTAAGGTGGTAAGGAAACAAGCAAATTGGAATAGGATTTTAGATGTCTTAAAGTTATCTGTTGATTATGGACTTCTAACAAAAACAGGTATGATGGTTGGTCTTGGAGAAAAAGATAAGGAAGTCCTTGAAACTATGGAAGAAGTAGCAGGTATAGGGGTAGAGATATTTAATATTGGTCAATATCTTCAGCCTACAAAAAATCATCTTCCTGTGAATAGGTTTGTTCATCCAGATAAGTTTAATGAATACAAAGAGTATGGGCTCTCTCTTGGGTTTAAGGTCGTAGAATCTGGACCTTTAGTTCGATCATCATATCATGCAGATGAGCAGGTAGCAATTTATAACTTATAAGATACTTAGTAGCATGGCATAGGAGAACATGTTTTGTCAGAAGTTTTATGAAATTATTATGGCAGTTTGTCATGCAATATTATTCTGGTCTAGTATTTGTAATAAGGTAAACTATGAGTAAAGAAAAAAGAAAAGAAGCTAAAGAAATATATCCAATACTTCCACTTAGGAATACAGTTTTATTTCCCCAGCAAATTATTCCTATTTATGTTGGGAGAGAGCAATCACTTGAGCTGGTTAATGATTTGGGTACTGCAAAGAATAAGCATATTGTTGTCGTCGCTCAGAAAGATAGTTCTGTAGAAGTTCCTGATATATCAGATTTATATAATTGGGGTACATTAGCCAATATAATGAAGGTATTTGATATGCCAGATGGTTCAAAGTCTGCTATTGTTCAAGGGCTTGATAGAGTTAAAATTAGCAGCAAAGTTGACAATGAAAAATATCTAAAGGCGCTTGTGGAGCGGAGTCTTGAAGTTGTAGAATTTGGGACCAAAGTTGATGAGATGACTGCAAATTTACATGCTATATTTAGGAAGTTGATTGATATTGCACCTTATTTATCTGATGAACAAGCTGATATTTTAACAAGTATACAAAATCCAGGGAAGCTCGCAGATAAAGCTATTTCTTTAATTAATATTCCAATAAAAGAGAAACAAGAGATTTTAGCCTCTTTAGATATTAAGAAAAGACTTGATCAGACTATAATTATCATAAATAGAGAGATTCAGAGGATTGAACTTGGTGAAAAAATTCAATCTGAGGTTCAAGATGAAATATCAAAATCGCAGAGAGAGTACTATCTAAGAGAACAAATGAAGGCAATTCAGAAAGAGTTAGGTGAAGATGAGCCAAGTATTGAAATTGATGAGATTCAGATAAAGGTTGATGAGGCAAAAATGCCTAAAGACGTTAAAAAAGTTGCAATGAAAGAAATTAATAGACTTAAGAGAATCCCTACCCATTCACCTGAGTATACTGTTTCTAGAACATACTTAGATTGGCTTACAGAACTTCCATGGAGTAAAAAATCTAAGGAAAAGCGAGATATCGAATTTTCTCAGAAGATTCTTGATAGAGATCACTATGGATTAGCGAAGATTAAAGAAAGAATATTAGAGCATCTTGCAGTTAGAAATCTTAAGGCTTCGAGAAGCAAGAAGAATGAAAAAATTAAAAGTCCTATTTTATGTTTTACAGGTCCTCCAGGAACTGGAAAGACATCGATTGGTCGTTCTATAGCAGAGGCGATGGGTAGAGAGTTTGTGAGAATCTCTCTTGGTGGAGTTCGAGATGAGGCTGAGATAAGGGGGCATAGAAGAACATATATTGGTGCGCTACCAGGAAGAATTATCACAAGCTTAAAGAAAGCTGGAACAAAGAATCCTATTTTTATGCTTGATGAGATTGATAAACTTGGCACTGATTTTAGAGGGGACCCCGGTAGTGCTCTTTTAGAGGTGTTGGACCCAGAACAAAATTTCTCGTTTAATGACCATTATCTTGAGGTTGATTTTGACCTATCTCAAGTAATGTTTATTACAACTGCAAATAGGCTTGATCAAATTCCTGGACCGCTTAGAGATAGAATGGAAATCCTAGATTTCTCTGGCTATATACTTGATGAGAAAATTCACATTGCAAATGATCATCTTATTCCAAAGCAAATCAAAGAACATGGCTTGCTAGATAAAGAGATTAAATTTAATGATGAAGGTCTTAAAGTTGTTATAGATTCGTTTACACGAGGCTGGAGTGCGAAATTTAGAGAGACAGATTGCTAATC
>CAZKFO010000148.1:0-3210 GCA_964552145.1 uncultured bacterium
CAGGATCCAGACTTGGTTATTGCTCCCATTTCTGGAACCAGTGAAGGAAAGGAATCGTCCATCTGGACTCCATTGTGGATTACTGGAAGATGCTCCTGAAGTAGTCATCGGTATAGCTTCACCGCCATCCGAAGAGACCATCCATACGCGAGTTTCAGAACTTTCTTCCTCCAAGCTAGTTTCGGTTATTGTATAGGCAATCCATTGGCCCTTGGGGCTCAGTACTGGAGATCCCAGCCTCTTAATTTCAAACTGATCAGCTGGCTGCAGGTGTCTTGGAGCTTGAGCCTCAACTTTGTGGCATGTTGCAACGATAAGAATCCAGAGAATAGTCGTTTTAATATTTGAAAAACTACGATCTCTAATGATTTCGGTTTTTAATTCTGAGAGAGCGTTTTTGGTCTCCATGCTGCCTTGTAGGGTTTAAAGTTTGTGTTATGTGCGCCAAGGATAGGGAGGTCTTTGTAGATGCCAGTCAGTTTCTCTTTGATAGGCCATGCCAAAATCAAGGGTAGATTGATCCTCCCAAGCTGAGCTGACTATCTGAACGGAAAGAGGTAGTCCATCTTCATCAAATCCACACGGAATTGCCAGTCCAGGGTGCCCCACTAGGTTTCCGATAGAATTTAGTTTGGGAGTGGCAGAGTTTACTTCATTTGGTGGTTCCCATTCTGGTCTAGCCGGCACTGCCCAGCCATTTTGCACTACACGTAGAGCTGCTCCATTAGGCCAGGTAGGAGCAATCACGGCATCGAATTCACCGAGTAATTGGTCGGCCTCTCTCTTCACTTGGTTGCGAATTCGTTGCGCTGTAAGATAATCTGAAGCTGGCATCATTCTTCCTGCCATCCACCCTGCAGCTCGGTCTTCGTTGAAAGAAAACATCTCTTTGATACGTCCGTCGTCAAATAGATTTTTGAAATTCGTACCACTTTCGACTGTAACGAGTGTTGAAAAGAGAGCTCCAGTAGGTCTCTGAGGAAATGATATATACTGGAGTTCCACCCCCTTTTGCTCGAAAGAGTCTAGAACTTCCTGAAAGACCCTTCTTGTAGTTTCTGAAGCTGACAACTCAAACTCAGCCCTACATACTCCTAATTTCTTCCCTCGCATATTTCCAGGATCTGGTCGAAAATTGAATGTTCGTTGGCCCGTAGAGTTGTCTTTAGGGTCGTAACCAGCTATTTGCTCCAGCACATAGCCACAGTCTTCAGCCGATCGCCCAACTGGACCTATCTTGTCTAGACTCCATGATAAAGCCATACAGCCGAATCTACTGACCCTTCCAAAAGTTGGTCGCAGGCCTGAAGCTCCCACTGCTGATGCAGGGTAAACTATCGATCCTCCTGTTTCGGTACCGATTCCGAATCCCATGAGTCCAGCTACTGCTGCTGAGACAGTTCCACTGGAGGAACCAAAGCTAGTACGGTCAAGTTTCCAAGGGTTGAGTGCTGTGCTGGTATTTCCTCCCGCAAATTCTCCCATAGACATTTTGGCCATCAGGACTGCTCCAGCCTCTTCTAGTTTGTCAATTGGAGTAGCATTGCGACTGGGGATGCGATCTTTGAAGATGCGAGATCCCCAAGTCGTACGGATTCCAGTGGTGTCCAGTATGTCCTTTACACCATATGGAATACCGTGAAGGATACTTTTCCTGTCACCTGAGGCCAGGTCTTTGTCAGCTGCTCGAGCGCTCTCGATGGCATGATCTGTAGCGATAGTAATCATAGTGGCGAGTTTGCCGTCATGGTCTTCACGGGGTTCATCAGGAAGATCGAAGGGAGGCACATCAAGTTCACGAGCTCGTGCGAGATATAGCTCAGTGAGTTCTAGAGATGAAAATTCCCTTTTTTGCAATCCTTCGGCTAGTTCTCGGACTGACCGAAAATGAATAGGTTCTGGCATCTTCATCCTCTCCAGAAAACGGTGGAAGGCTGCTCGTCCTCGTCAATTGTAAAATCCCTCAGATTTTGCTGAGTCCTTATCATACCACTTACCGCTCGACGGAGCCGTTCAAATTCTTGGCTTTCTTGGTAAATACCTCTAGACCCTTGGGAGTCTAGTAAGACTTCAACTGTTTCAGTACTTACTTCACCTGATTCTGCTACTTCTGAACAGGCTTGTTGCCAGGCTATAGCTAGGGCGATACTGCCAGTCCCCGCCGTTTTAGTAAATTGTCGTCTATTTAATTTCATATGACTCCTCTCGGTTGCATGAGTGTAAGCCCTGAGGAACACTTCGGTCAACAGATTGGCACTTTAGCTTGGGATTCTCTATAATCTGGGATTTGGTGAAAATCAACATAAGGATCTAACAGGATAATGAGAGTCTTACATGCCCAATCTTTCCCACGGTGGATTAGAGAACTGTTCCAGGTGGAGTTTACCGCTGCTGGAATAGATGTGATATGGTACGACGATATTTCTGATACGCCCTGGGACACATTTACTGATGTTGAAGTATTGCTGACATCAAAGCAATACATCAGCAAAGAAATGATGTCCTCTCTTCCTAGTCTTAAGCTCATTCAGGTACAGGGTAGGGCTCCTTGGGCTGTTGATTGGATGGCTGCTAGGGAAGTAGGAATTCCAGTATCTGTATTGCCGCATCGAGGAGCTATAGCGGTGGCCGAACAAACTATATCCCTCATGCTGGGCTGTTATCGCCGACTGGTTGATGGTCATTTAGGGACTAGAGATGGTGAGTACCTCGACCTCGACCTCGATCCTATTGAGACTAATGAGCGCAAGATAGCTTTTAATTGGTTGAAATTTGACGATGTCCAACAACTATATGGGAAAACATTGGGCCTTGTGGGCTTGGGCGATATCGGTATCGAGGTGTCGCGTCGTGCACAAGCATTCGACATGGAGATTCTTTATACTAAACGCCACCCTTTGCTGGCTGAGCATGAGCACCAGGCCAATGTTCGTTATGTGGGAATGGAGGAACTGTTACAGACAAGTGATTTCGTGAGTTTGCACGCGCCCCATACGAGCCAAACGGAAAAAATGATCAATACTAAAGCTCTTGATTTGATGAAATCCTCCGCTGTCTTAATTAATACAGCGCGGGGGGGTCTTGTCGATGAAGAAGCACTCGTATCTGCCTTGCAAGAGGGGCGTATTGGAGGAGCAGGTCTGGATGCGTTTCTATATGAACCTTTGCCACAAGGACATCCTTTAGTCGATTGTCCTAAAGTCCTCTTTT
>CAZKFO010000149.1:0-3209 GCA_964552145.1 uncultured bacterium
ACTGATCAGATTCAACCATCTCCAGATATCTTTCATCTGAAAGCTTAATTGTTTCGGAATTTAAAGGTTCTGTGATGCTTTCCTCTTCTATATTGTCTTCATTTTCTAATCTTTCTAATCGACGTCGACGTAAATATGCGTCCCGTTCTTCAATCGAAAAAGATACATGTTTAAGGGTGGACATGGAAATAACGGTATCTTTAGGAGCAAGACGTATTCCTCTAACTCCACTAGATGACCGCCCGGCAAATAGACGAACATCCGTAGTCGGAAATCGTATGCATTTACCTTTGCCGGTAGAAAGAAGGACATCATGATTAGAATCACAAACAGTCACATCGACTAAGTGATCACCTTCACCTAGTTTCATCGCTATTTTGCCATTCGACATAACATTAACAAAATCACTCAATCGATTTCGTCTTACCGAACCTTTGGAAGTAGCAAACATTACATCGAGATCTTCACAAGATTCTTCATCTTCTGGCAGTGGCATTAAAGTCGTTATAGTTTCACCCTCTTGTAACGGCAAAAGATTTACCAGAGCTTTGCCGCGTGCCTGTGGAGTACCTAACGGAAGCTTATAGACCTTTAATTTATAAACCATGCCCCGGCTGGAAAAGAATAAAACCGGGGTATGGGTATTTACGACGTAGACATTTGCGACAAAATCTTCATCGCGTGTAGCCATTCCAGACCTACCCTTACCTCCACGACGCTGAGACCTGTATGTAGACACCGGGACTCGTTTTATGTAACCGCCGTGGGTGACGGTTACCACCATGTCCTCTCGCTGTATCAAATCTTCAATGTCAGCTTCAAACTCAGAGTCATCAATGGTCGTTCTACGCTCATCAGCAAATTTTTCTTTAACCTCCAAAAGTTCTTCTCTTAATATCCCTCTTACTCGCTCTGGAGAACTTAAAATTTCTAAATATTCTATGATTTGGGAAGCCAACCCTTCTAGTTCGTCAGCAATTTTGTCACGTTCTAGCCCTGTTAATCTCTGCAAACGTAAATCAAGAATGGCGCGAGCCTGAATTTCTGATAGCTGATAGGATCCATCGACTACTGTTCGACCAGGTTCGTCGATAAGTTGAATAAGCGAAACTACCTCGCCGGCAGGCCATGGACTTTTCATTAATCCTTCTCTTGCGCTGACGGGGTCTGGGGCACCTCTAATTAATTCGATAATTTTGTCAATATTTGCAACAGCGATAGCCAACCCAACCAAAACATGAGCTCGATCGCGAGCCTTACCAAGTTCAAATATAGTTCTTCGGGTTATTACTTCTTCACGAAATGCAATGAAGGCCACCAATACATCTCGGACGGTCATCACCTCCGGACGACCCGAATTCAACGCTAGTAAATTTATTCCAAAGCTAGTTTGAAGAGGTGTATATCGGAATAACTGATTGAGAACCACTTCCGACATGTGATCTCTTTTTATCTCGACAACAACTCTAACTCCGTCACGATCTGATTCGTCACGGATATCGGAAATACCTTCGATACGCTTGTCCCTTACCATTTCCGCGATGCGTTCGATCATTCGGGCTTTATTAATTTGATATGGAATTTCCGTTACTATGATAGCTTCACGGTCTTTTCTAATCTCTTCGATGTGAGTTCGCCCGCGAATAACAACAGAACCCCTACCCGTATTATAGGCCTGATTAATTCCGCTTCGACCCATAATTAATCCACCGGTAGGAAAATCGGGACCAGGTATAATTTCTAATAACTCATTGATTGAAAGATCTGGGTTTGCAAGTAACGCACAACATCCATCTATGACCTCCCCAAGATTATGGGTAGGAATATTTGTAGCCATACCAACAGCGATACCACCGGCACCATTAACTAATAAATTGGGATATTTTGCGGGTAAAACCTTCGGTTCATTAATCGTCTCGTCATAGTTGGCCTGAAAATCAACAGTATCGCGGTCAATATCATCCAATAGTTCTTCGGATAACCGGTGTAAACGAACCTCTGTATACCGCATGGCAGCGGCACGATCTCCATCCATAGATCCAAAATTACCTTGTCCATCGACCAGCATGAGCCGCATAGAGAAATTTTGAGCCATTCGAACCATTGCATCGTAAATCGCAGTGTCACCATGTGGATGATATTTACCCATAACGTCACCAACCACACGCGCTGACTTGCGATAGGCTCTGTTCCAGTCGTAGCCCTCTTCTTTCATGCCATAAAGGATACGTCGATGAACTGGTTTTAAACCGTCCCTTACATCAGGCAAAGCACGACTGACGATTACACTCATTGCATAATCGAGATATGAGGACTTCATCTCATCCTCAATTGCGATAGGAGAAATATCAAATTCTGGTGGTAGTGTTTCTGTCGTCAATTATTTGTTCGCCGGACATTAAATTATGACCAAAAGTGTTTTAAACTAGCCCCTAATTAAAGCTCTCTAGGCTACCAGAAACCGATAGAATCAGACAACAAATACAGGGTAACATATTGTCTCATTTTTTTATTAAAATTCAATAGGTTAGAAAAATATTTTTAAGAACAATGCGAACTATATCTATTTGAATATTTAATATTTAGAAAGGAATTTCGTCATCCAAGTCGGCGCCAGTATTGGTACCCATATCTGACGATGAGGATGAAGAGCTCTCGACCTGATTATCATTACCAAAGTCACTGCTCCCAGTCCCATCACCGCGGCCGTCAAGCATGGTTAATTCTCCACGATAGCGTTGTAAGACGACCTCAGTGCTATATTTCTCCATGCCAGACTGGTCGGTCCACTTTCTAGTTTGAAGCTGCCCCTCTATATAAACTTTTGAGCCCTTCCGGAGAAACTTTTGGGCAACTTCGCCTAATTTATCATTAAATATGACCACCCGATGCCATTCCGTCCGTTCTCTGCGTTCACCGGAGTTTTTATCTCTCCAGTTTTCGGAGGTCGCGATGGATAAATTTACGACAGGATTACCGTCTTGCATGGTTCGGCTTTCCGGATCTCGTCCAAGATTACCAACCAAAATAACTTTATTTATACTTCCAGCCATGCTTTCAAGCCTTTGTTATCCAAATTAAGGTAATATCATATCTTAATCTTTCTATCACGACACCTCTTCAATATTGGATCTTGGTGTATAACTTGCACTGGATAAATTCATGAGACAGAGTGCAGTAAGATCCCGGAAAAAGGACATTCAAGATGA
>CAZKFO010000150.1:0-3189 GCA_964552145.1 uncultured bacterium
TCCTCCTACTGGATAGAATTGCCTTTCCTGTAAAACCCTAAGGAGCTTACTTTGAAACTCAGGAGAAGTATCGCCAATCTCATCTAAGAAAATCGTGCCTTTTCCTGCCAACTCAAAATAACCTTTTTTCCCAGCAACTGCTCCCGTAAAAGCTCCTCTAACATGTCCGAATAGTTCCGACTCCAAAAGAGTATCTGCCAAAGCAGTACAATTCACTGCAATAAACGGTTCCTCAGCGTGCAAAGAGTGATCATGAACTGCACGAGCCACCATTTCCTTGCCAGTTCCCGATTCTCCCCTGATCAGAACAGTGGCACGATTGCGGGCTAAGATTCCTACCATCTTAAAGATCTCTATCATCCTAGGATCTCGACCTACGATAGTTCGTTTGTTCCTTTCAGAAGCCAGTTCCTTCTTCTTTTTTCCTCGTTGCTCTCGAGAAATTCTGCGCTCTTCCAAACACCGATCCACGACAAGTTGCATCTCTTCCAGGCCAACAGGTTTTACTAAATAATCAAACGCTCCTAACTTCATGGCCTCCACAGCAGAAGCCATAGCATCATGCCCGCTCATGACTATCACATCCACCTCATTCATAGACTCGCGGATCCTTGCCAGAAGTTCTAATCCAGTAATTCCATCCATACGAATGTCTGTGATCACCAGATCTGGTTTGAAATTATGCAAGTTAGCTAAGGCCCCTTCCGCACTTTCAGCTTCTTCTACTTCAAATCCCGAAACTTCCAACTTATCTCGGAATACCGACCTTATATCCGATTCGTCGTCCACTAGCAAAATGCGCGACACACAGTTCTCCTGGAATCAATTAATAGTTTTCTCATGTGGGTTCCTTCAGAACATTTATCCTACCGATCTTAAAGATCATTCTCGCCCATGTCGACCGCTAGAGGGTATCCTCAGCCGCCCACTGAGCACCCGATACATCGCCCTCTTCACGTCGATGAACTCGAACCTCATCAACTTTCCAGTGTCAGGATGACAGAACGAGAGTCTCCAAGCATGTAGGAATTGTCTTTTAATCCGTGCTTGCATTTCTCGAGCCCACTTACTGACTTTATCTCCACTCATACCTTTCTGCCAACCAGCGCCATAAACTTCATCTCCTATGACGGGGTGCCCGATATCAGCCAAATGAACCCGTATCTGATGAGTACGTCCAGTACCCAAAGCAACTTCGAGCAATTCGGCACCTACCCAACGCTCCACAACCCTAAATCGAGTAACTGCATAACGACCTGTACTAACCACAGCCATTCTCTGTCGATCCCTAGGGTCTCTTCCTATAGGTCGTTCAATTTCAAGAGGCGATTCTTTCAAGTGGCCCCAAACAGCAGCCATATACAATCGCTTGACTTCACGTCTTTCCAAGGCCTTTGACAAAATGTTGTGTGCCTTATCCGTTTTAGCTACTACCATTAGTCCAGATGTGTAGCGATCCAACCTGTGGACTATACCAGGACGAAGCTTCCCTCCGATCCCAGATAAATCTTCAATATGATGTAACATTGCGTTCACAAGGGTTCCATCCCTATGACCTGGCCCTGGATGCACCACTAAGCCAGCTGGTTTATTGACCACTGCCAAAAAACTATCCTGATAAATTATTTCGATTGGGATGGCTTCTGGAAGGAGATCAATATGGGTAATTGGTGGCACCCTAACCTCCACTTCTTGGCCCGTCCTAAGCCTATCTGATTTTCTGGCAGCTTTCCCATCCACTAGAACCCTACCCTCTCTTATGAGAGCTTGTACACGAGATCTAGAAAAGGAAGACTCTCTAGCCAGATAACCATCTACTCTCTCACCGCCTTCTGAGACAGTATAGACCTTCGTACCTTGGTTCTCCAAAACTAAATCTCCAAAAGAAAAGCAGAACTTCTCAATAAGGACTATCGTTTAAATCTATTTTGTTTAAACCTATTTTCACTCGAAAATCATCTATCTCTACAGATTTGACATTCTCATATTTACCATCGCAGTCAGACTCGGAAAGAATTTTCCAATCTATAGTCAATGTTTCACTGCAAATAAAGTCACTGTGTTCCTGAGCCGCATGCACAATAGGTTCGCTTCCAGACAATCCTACACCTATCCTATCTGTTATTAGTAATCCAGAATCTTTACGGAAACGCTGAATCCTATTAATCAACTCCCTCGCCCAACCTTCGGCCTTTAATTTTTCATCAATAGTAGGATCTATAGCTACCAAATAGTCTGATTCGGATCTGAGCACTAAGTCTCCGTAGGCCTCCTCTTTTACATCAAAATCTTCCAATTCTAGCTCCACCTGTTCCCCATCGACTTCTACAAAAAGTGGGCCTCCTGCCTGATAACTTGAGATGTCACCAGAAGGTAATTCTCTAATAGTATTAGCAACTTTTTCTGTATTTCCTCCGAACTTCGGTCCCAGAATTTTATAGTTGGGTTTAGCACTAAAGTAAAACAAATCTTCTTTAGAATCGGGAAAATCTATCCTCTTGACGTTCAATTCATCTTCCACAAGCCTTAGAAGCTCCTGCCTGGGTATAGTATCGGAAGGAACAACAGCTATTATTTTATTCAAAGGTTGTCTCACTTTAATCCGAACTTCTTCCCTCAACGATCTCCCCATGGAAACCAATACCCTGGCGACCTCCATCTCACTTTCCAAGCTCTCGTCATAGTCTTCTTCTGCAGGCTTAGGAAACTCTTCGAGATGCACACTTCTTTCCGTGAGACCCCTGAAGATCCAATCTGACATAAAGGGGGTCACTGGAGCTGCAAGCAGGCATACTTTTCTGAGACAATCCCACAATGTTTGGAATGCCTGTTCAGTATCTGATTCATCTAAGCTTCCCCAGAATCGAGGCCTAGATCTTCTCACATACCAATTAGACAAATCCTCACTTACAAACTCGCCCAACCTACGATAAGCTTTAGTAAGTTGATAACTGTTCAATTCATCTCTCACTTCTTCGATTACTGAATTAAGCCTTGATATCACCCAAGTATCTAGAAGATTCTTGTCACTTGATTGCTGTTGTGACCCCCCAGATGGATCCCAATTCTCAGCGTTAGCATACAATGCAAAAAATTTGTACGTATTTAGCAGGGTATCCAAGAATCTACGCGAGCCTTCCTGAACAGCTGCATCATCATATCTCTTGGGTACCCAAGGATTACTTGTGG
>CAZKFO010000151.1:0-3182 GCA_964552145.1 uncultured bacterium
AAATTATCTATGTTATTATTTAATATATCAAAAGTTTCAGAGGTAAGCTGATTTCCTTTATTCTTTTCTTTACCAATATTTAGTAGTCCTACTCTGGCTGATTTAATATTCTTTATGTGTTGAGCATATTCAGATGCCATTATTGAGAATTGAAGAAGATGCAAGGGCTTTATATCAGTATTAGCACCAACATCACATAATACAAATCCATTTTTCATTGTTGGGATGTACGTTCCTAACGCAGGCCTCTTTATACCATCAATTTTACCCAAAATAAATAAAGAACTCGATAGTAGGGCTGCTGTATTTCCAGCACTAATTATGGCGTCTGCTTCATTGTCCTTAACCAATTGAATTGATTTCACTAGTGAGCTATTTGGCTTACGTTTAAAGACTTGAGTAGGCTTCTCCTCATCCATACTTACTAGCTGGTCGGTATTGGAGTATTCAATTCTTTTGTGATCTAGGGTGATATTATTTTCTTCTATTGTTTTCTCAACGAGGGCCTTATCTCCGACAAAGACGATATTAGTATCTGAGTCTGGGTTGCTTTCAAGAAATAATTTAGAACCAAGAATATTTGACAGTGGAGAGTTGTCTCCCCCCATAAGATCCAAAGCGATTTTCATTAATAAATATTAATGCTTATTGATTGTTTTGAAGGATTTCCCCTTTGTAATACAACACTCCATCAACATAGTATGCTTTATGTCTTTGGTGAACTGTTCCAGTTTTAGGGCAGGTTTCAATAGCTAAATTATCTTTAGCTTTCCAGTGAGTTCTTCTTTTACGACCTCGGGTCTTTGAAATCTTTCGTTTAGGTACAGCCATATTTTACATTATGTCAGCGAGTGACATTCCTTTTTTATTTAAGTAAGGCAATAAACCATATCTATCAATAGTTTTAATAGCCTTAGTTGATATTTTTAAAGTCACAGTTTTATTTAACTCTGGAATAAAATACCTCTTACTTTGAAGATTAGGTAATTGCTTTCTCTTCGTTTTATTATTGGCCTTTGATACGTTATTTGCAGTCAAAGGTCTTTTTCCAGTTATTTTACATACTCTTGCCATTATTCTATTCCATTTAAATTAATTCGACCGCTAAGTTAATGAAAATATTGATAAGCAGAAAACATTTAATTTATTTAATTAACTTTTAATGCCCAAAGATCTTTAGAGCTTATTTTTAGTATATCTGCTATTTCATCTCTTCTTTTTTCAGCTTTCTTCATAGAATTAAACTTACCTGCTCTCACTCTCCAGTACAGGATATCGTTGTGAGTAAACTCTTCTATGTATATATCATCATAGCCCATATCCTGTAATTTTGAAAACTCCAGATCAGCATCTTCCTTGATAGTTTTTGCACAAACCTGAACGGTATAGTATGTGCCTTTAAATTCATTGGCTTTATCTTTACTAGCCTTAGGACTAGATTTCTGATCTGATTTTTCTGATGGGTTAACCTGGAAGATAGATTTATAGCTAAACGTTTCCTCTATAATCATTTCACCACCTAAAGTTTCTACTGATAGCTCTATAGTATACTCACTCTCCTCTTCAGGAGTGAAGTATAGATGGTTATCCTCAATTTCAAATTTTGGAATATTTCCGTTTTTTGATTTTGGGGGACCCCAGGCGTAAACTAATCCTTTATTCCCTTGATCAAAGTAGGTGCTTGACACTTTTACGGTGTCCCCAACTTGAACTTCTACGGACTCTTTGAACTGACCGCAGCTTGATAAGTAGAATACTAAGAAACAGTTTAAAATCAATTTAAGTATCATATTAAATCCTTTTGTGCAAAGAAATAGTTAGATTCTAGTTTTCCATTTTCTGGTGAATCAGAGCCATGCACTGCATTACTCCCTGTATTTGTACCAAACTCAGCTCTAATAGTTCCATTGTCAGCTTCTTCGGGGTTGGTAGCTCCAATAACCTCTCTCCATTTAACCACTGCATTTTCTCTTTCAAGTGATAGTACAACACATTTTCCTGATGACATGAATGAAGTTAGCTCATCGAAGAAAGGACGTTCTCTATGTACTTCATAGAATCCCTCAGCATCCTTTTTTGATAGGTGTATCTGTCTCATGCCATTAATGGTGAACCCCTCTGATATTATCCTATCAATAATCTTTCCTGAATTTCCATTTTTATATGCATCTGGTTTAATTATAGCTAGTGTTAATTCTTTCATTTTTTCCTCCTAAGCTTGAACTGAAAGTGCTTCTTTCATTTTTTCTCCTATCTCTGCTACAGATTTAGCAACAGTGATACCGCAGTTTTTTAAAATCATATTTTTTGCTTCAGCTGTTTCATCGCCTCCTGATATGATAGCACCAGCATGTCCCATTCGTCTACCTGGAGGGGCAGTTTGTCCTGCGATAAAGCCGACAATTGGCTTGGTCATATTTTTTTGAGCCCATTGAGCAGCTTCATTCTCCATTTGACCGCCGATTTCTCCAATCATTACAATTCCCTTAGTCTCATCATCCTTCTCAAATAGATCAAGAGCTGATATCATATCTGTTCCTATGATAGGGTCACCACCAATCCCTATGGCAGTGGTCTGACCCATGCCATTCTTAACTAACTGATCAATAGCCTCATAGGTTAAAGTTCCAGATTTTGAGATTACCCCAATATTACCCTTTTCACATATAAAACCAGGCATAATACCTAATTTGCATTCATCCACGGTAATAACCCCAGGGCAGTTTGGACCGATAAGCCTAGAGTTACTGTTATTGAGTAGATGTTTTACCTCTACCATATCTCTTACTGGAATTCCTTCAGATATACAGATAATAAGCTCTATACCAGATTTTATTGATTCGATAATAGCTGCCGCCGCAAATCTTGGAGGAACAAATATAATAGATGCGTTGGCATCGTGATTATTCTTTGCTTCCTCTACACCATTGTAAACAGGAATATCATTCAGTACGGTTTGCCCGCCTTTTCCAGGAGTAACCCCAGCGACAATATTTGTTCCATATTCTATCATTTGCTCCGCATGGAAGGTCCCTTCAGATCCTGTTATTCCTTGTACGATCACTCTTGTATCATTGTTTATAAGTATTGACATTATATCTCCTAATTTAATGCAGCATTTACAACTTTATCAGCAGCATCTTGCATAGTTGTAGCTGGAATAATTTCAACTTCTGAATTTT
>CAZKFO010000152.1:0-3142 GCA_964552145.1 uncultured bacterium
AGCCGTAAGTGCAGCTGACTGGTCAAGAAGTAATAATTATTACTTTAGATCTGAATTTGTAGATGGTGTTATTGTTATGGGAGAAGAACAGATTGTTATTGATGAAGCTAATTGCTTAGTTGCTGGAGATGCTTCTGGTAGCTTTAATACCGCTCCTATGGTTGCGATTGATGACAATACAGGCTATGGAGTTATGGGTATCATTGGATTGTTCCCTGGTGGAGATGAGGGTACTAGTGATATATCAAATTATCATCAGCCTATTTTCAAAATCACTACTGACTATGGCCAAACTTGGCAGGGTCCAGATGCAGCAGATGATTGCAGCTTCTATCATATGCCTGACTCTTACTGGCAGACAATTATTGATTCCTGGGATGATGTTTATATCGATGAGTGTGGTGGTTACGAGTATTTCATTGTAGACTTCTGGTCTTACTATGATTTTGATTATAAAGTTGATTCAGCTGGAAATCTTCATATTCTTATGACTATGGTTCCTTCTGATGATTACTATGTGTTCTGGATTGATGGTGCTGGTTGGTATCATTTCTCTGCAAGTTTAGAAGACCTAGCTGCTAATGGTCAAGATGCAGATTGGAGTTGGTCTCAGGTTGCAGACATGCAAGATACATGGATATTCTCTGATAATGATGGAGAAACAAATATCTGGCAGTCAATGGCATCTTTATCTTTTGCCCAAGACAATTCTGATGTTGTTTGGGTTGTTTTAAATCAAATGAATGAGTACGCATGCGGTGAAGTTTATGATGATGCGGGCACTGAGGATCCTTGTGATGACTTGTATGAGTATCCAAGCATTAGTCAAGATTTATTTGTATATAAGTCAACTGATGGTGGAGCAACATGGTGGAACCCACTTAATGCTACCAGCTCAATAGATAATCCTGATGATTATCCTGCTTCTTGGCAGGGAGTATGTCCTGATGGACTTATTTGGTGTGGTCCAGAGGAACAGTATCCACATGCACCTCAGTGGAGTACAGAAGATGAGGTATACTATATGTTCCAGATGCCTAACTGGGGATTTAATGAAATCGGAGATCTGCTTGGTGCTGATCACATGAACAGAGTATATGTTGGAAAGGCTGAGGTGACTTCTGATACTGAAGGCACTCTTCCTGATTGCGATGATACTCAGGTTTGTGGAACAGGTGATACGAATGGTGACACTTTTACTGATGTCTTAGATATTGTAGCTATTGTTAATAATATTCTTGGAACACTTCCACTAGATGATTTTGGATTATGTGCTGGTGATATGAATCTTGATGGTATGATTGATGTTCTTGATATCGTTGCTGTTGTTAATATCATCTTAGGCAATAGAGTTTCTGATGATGCAAGTCAGGCTAAATTCATTAGAACTGCTAATGGGCTATCTATGGAATCTGATGGATATGTAGGTGGCTTTGAAATGACTTTATCCCATGGTCCTGGATTTGATTTGGACTTGGTTGCTAAATCTGTACTAGATGGAGTTTCAGCTTTTAATACTAATGGAAACACTACTAAGCTAGTAGTTGTAACTCCAATTGAAGGTGAAATTTTTACTTCAAATAGTGATTTTTCCATTGAAAATGTAGTTGCTGTGAATAGTGAAGAGTATATTGCATCTCCTGTTGTAGATGGCTATGTAATTGCTGAGAACTATCCAAATCCATTTAATCCAAGCACGACTATAAGCTATGATCTTATTGGTGCTAGCAATGTAAACCTAACTATTTATAATGTTATGGGCCAAGAAGTTGCTACTTTGGTTAATGATTTCAAGGCTACAGGTTCATATGAAGTTGTTTGGAATGGTACAAACTCAAATGGCTTAGTTATGCCATCTGGATTATATATCATGAAATTAGAAACTGAGCACGGAATAGTTTCTAATAAATTATCTTTACTAAGATAATATCAATCTTTATTGAGCAGTAAAAAGTTTGTTTTTTTGCTGCTCAATAAATCTCTTATTTAAATTCATGTGCAAAATCATTTTATTTTTTATTTCCTTGTCTTGTGTATTCACATCTAACAAAACATGTGGTGACGTAGATTGTGTTAATACAGTATTTATAAGTTCAATTATAGATAATGGGGATGGTGGTGTGCATCTAACTTTATCATATGATTTTCAAGATGAAGTTGCTGGATTTCAATTTGATCTTTTATCTCAGAGTATTATCTCATTTGACCCCACTAGCATTGTTCTTTCTAGTGATCTAAGTAATTGGAACTATACAACCGTCAATGCAGACGGAATGGTTCTTGGATTTGACATTAACTTATCAACGCTAATTGGAACGGGTGATCTGTTTACAGTTCAAGGTACATATGATACATTTCGCATTGGAGAATCTGTTATTATAGATGCATCTGAAGATTGCGGGAATGGGCTTGAGGGAGCATTAAACACTATTTGTAGGAAAGAGAATGGAGATACAAGAATGGCGTTATCTAGCAGCAGTGCGGAAATGATTGAGCTATCTCATTTTCATGAAGCAACGTGGTTGATTGGCACCTCTTCAGAGTCATCTAGCCATTTAAGTAATCAAAATTCTAAAGTTTACTCTTATCAATTATCTACTAATTACCCAAATCCATTCAATCCATCCACATCAATTATTTATTCTATTGGGGCTGCAGGGCTAGTAAATATAGTAATCTATGATATGCAAGGACGAGAAGTTAGAACGTTGGTCTCTAGATACGTTTTTCCAGGAGAATATAGAGTCACCTGGGACTCTTTAAATAATGCTGGAATCAATGTTGCAGCGGGGATATATATATATAAAATCATTTCTAATGATTTTATAGCATCTCATAAGATGTTGTTGCTAAAATAATTTTTTAGAAAAGTCAATAAAAGTATTTGGAATTAAGTATTTCGCATATTTAAATTGACAGGCTATGTTAATAGGAGATTTTATATACACCTATTTTTAGGTGTAAAGTCTGTCTATTTTACGTTTTTTGAAATTGTTGGAAAAATGTTTACAAGGTAAACATAATAATCGACGTCAAATCTGTACGACAATAATAATCAATAAAATAAAATGATCTATTGATCTATATAAATAGTACAATGGAGAGTTTGATCCTGGCTCAGGACAAACGCTGGCGGCGTGCT
>CAZKFO010000153.1:0-3130 GCA_964552145.1 uncultured bacterium
CTTTCAGATTTACCAGAGTGGGGTTTTGATGGTTCCAGCACTCTTCAGGCGGAGGGACACTTTAGTGATTGCTTGTTGAGGCCTGTATCTTTTTATGCTGACCCTTTAAGAGGTGGTAATGATTTGCTGGTTATGTGTGAGGTTTTTAATGCAGATGGAAGTGTGCATGAGAGCAATAATAGAGCTGCTCTAAGAGAATTGGCTGAGAAATATAAAGCTGAGGAATGTTGGTTTGGTATAGAGCAAGAATATACTTTTTTTGATGGGATTAAGCCCCTAGGATGGCCAGACAATGGATTTCCAGCACCTCAGGGAGGTTATTACTGTGGGGTTGGCTCTGATGAGGTCTATGGACGAGATATTGTAGAGGATCATATGGAGGCCTGTTTGCAGGCTGGAGTGAAAGTCTCAGGTATCAATGCGGAGGTGATGCCAGGTCAGTGGGAGTTCCAGGTGGGGCCCTGTGGTCCCCTTGATGTTTCAGATCAGCTTTGGATTTCGAGGTGGTTATTGTATAGAATTGGTGAGGATTATGAGGTGAGTGCAACCTTAGATCCTAAGCCAGTCAAAGGTGATTGGAATGGAGCTGGAGCTCATACTAATTTCTCAACTAAATCAATGAGAGAGCCCGGAGGGATGGCTGTTATTGAGGAAGCATGTAAGAAATTAGGATCTAGGCATGCGGAGCATATAGCTGTGTATGGAGCAGATAATGACCAACGATTAACTGGGTTGCATGAAACATGCAGCATGAGTGAGTTTAGGTATGGGGTTAGCGATAGAGGCGCATCCATTAGAATTCCTATGGGCACAGCTAATGATGGCTATGGATATCTTGAAGATAGGCGCCCGGCTGCGAACGTAGATCCATATGTTGTATGTACTATGTTAATCGAGACTGTTTGTGCAGAGGAGCTTGTTGAGGCTTAGTAGATAGCTAAAGAGCTATAACTGTTTATAGAAATGGGGATGTTTATCATCCCCATTTTTATTTTATCTTTAGTTATTAATTTGTTAACTTAGTTTGATATGCTAAGTATTGATTTAATAATATTATTAATTGTTTTTGCTATGCTTGTCACCTTCTTTATTTTTGAGGTGTTTGCTCTTGAGGTGACGGCGCTGGCTGCACTTGGAGTATTGCTGTTGTTTGATGTAATATCTCTTGAGCAGGCGCTAACTGGTTTTAGCAATAAGGCCGTTATAACTATAGGAGCGATGTTTATTCTCAGTCGCTCTCTGGTTAAAACAGGTTTTTTGGAGGTGTTTGCTGATTTTATATATAACCATGTTGGTAAAAATAAGTGGGTTACGATATCCGTATTTCTATTTATTGTTTCAATACTATCTGGTTTAATTAATAATACAGCTGCAGTTGCAATATTTATTCCCCTGGCTATTAATTTGTGTCAGAGATTTCATATAAGCCCAACAAGGATACTTTTACCTCTATCTTATGCGGCTATATTTGGAGGCACTCTTACCTTGATAGGGACCTCAACCAATTTAATTATTAGTAATTTCATTGAGACTAGAGGGCTGGAGCCCTTTAGTGTCTTTGAGTTTACCAAGGTGGGCTTTGTATTTGTACTGGTTGGAATTGTGTATAATCTCATTGCCGCTCGTTTTTTCTTGCCTTCAAGGGCAATTGTATCATCGCTAACTCAAAAGTATCATATGAGTAAGTATCTAACGGAATTTAAGGTGAAGGCAGACTCTACGATGGTTGGTAGACTGATAGGAGAACTTGATTTAGATGAGCACTATGAGATTGACATTATTAAACTTCTGAGGAATGATCGAGCTATATCCGTGGATCTTGGCTCTCATCGAGTTAAGGAAGGAGATGTCTTTCTGGTTCAGATTAATGTTAAGAAATTAATTAAGTTTAAGAATGAGATGGGGGTATCTCTTCTATCTGAGATTAAGATGAATCAAGAGGAGCTAGAGGGAGAAAATCATATCCTTGTAGAGGCCATCGTTGCTCAGCAGTCATCACTTATTGGAAAAACGCTATATCAATTTAATTTCAGAAGAAAATTATCATCCTTTGTACTTGCGATTAAAAGACAGAACGAACTTCTACGTGAGAAGGTTGCGCATATTAAGCTTAAGTTTTCAGATACGCTTTTAGTTTTATTACCCAAAGAAAAACTTAGCAAGCTGCGTTCATCCGATGACCTTGTGGTTCTTGAGGAGCTTGATCTTCACCTTAGATATGAGAGATACTGGTGGATTTCAATTATAGTGATCCCTATGATAATGATACTAGCTTCATTTAACGTCGTTTCACTGACTGAGGCAGCTATCTTTGGGGTTGTTACTGTGTTGCTTCTAAAATCAATATCAATTCAAGAGGCCTATGAGTCAATTAACTGGTCTGTGATATTCCTTCTTGCGGCTCTTGTTCCTATTAGCATTGCAATTCAGAACACAGGGGCGGATAGATTGCTTGGAGATTTCATTATATATGTTGCTGAGTTCATATCAGCGTATACAGGGAATGAGGAGATTACATACCTATCGCTTCTCTACTCATTTACATTTATTCTATCTGCGTTCATGTCCAATGCAGCGGTTGCGATTATTATCGCTCCGATTGGAATTTATCTAGCTGCTCAGCTCAATATAGATCCGCGTGCATTCTTGATTGCAATCTGCTTTGGTGCTTCGAATAGTTTTATGACTCCCGTTGGGTATCAGACCAATCTAATGGTCTATGGACCTGGAGAGTATAAGATGAAGGATTTTCTCTATGTTGGACTGCCGCTAACGCTCATATTCTGGTTCCTAGCGATGAAGCTTATTCCTATATACTGGCCGTTCACGCCTGCAGGCTAGTTTTACAAGGTGTTACACGCAAATCATTAGAAAACTAACTATATTTATGTTAGAAGTTTATTAGAGGGAAAAAATACTTTTGATATTGAAAAAAAATAGTTAGTTTTCATCTCTTCTAAATCAATAAAATTTTTACATAATAAGGGAGTAAGTATGTCTATATATAAATATCTAAGCATCATTTCAATGATGGTGTGTTCATTTCTGTTTTCACAGGATGTTATTCTGTCATTGGATGGTGGTAATCTTAACTACGAGAGTAGTGCAGATATCGCTGGATTTCAATTTT
>CAZKFO010000154.1:0-3119 GCA_964552145.1 uncultured bacterium
GAAGGAGGCATGGGGATAGATTGTACCGTGCCATTCGGGTACGAGAGTGACTTCCTGCGACCTGTCTATCCCGTTGAAAAGGTTAATTTGTCTGACTGGTTCACGGATGAGCAGATTGCAAACGGCAAGAATCGGATGAGAGGTTGGGTTACAAGTCTTGCACGTACCGGACGCTAATTCGCTATGACGAAGAAAAAGTGCGGCCTTTTTTAGGGTCGCACTTTTCTTTAACTCACAGTTGATAAGGCGGCTTGTCGAGCCCGCGTGGTGAGAGCGTGAATATTTCGACGCCGTCTGCCGTGACGCCAAGGGTGTGTTCAAATTGCGCGCTTAGGGACTTGTCTTTTGTGACCGCGGTCCAGCCATCCGAAAGAATTTTTGTTTCGGGGCGACCAGAATTTATCATTGGTTCGATGGTAAAGAACATACCCTCTCGCAGAATGGTCCCCTCACCCGGATTACCATAATGCAGAACACTAGGCGGGGTATGAAAAACCTTTCCCAGTCCGTGACCGCAGAAATCACGTACAATCGAAAACCTCTCACCTTCGGCATAGGATTGAATAACATGTCCAATGTCACCGAGGGTGGTGCCAGGTTTTACGATTTCTATTGCCTTCATCAGGGAACGATAGGTTATGTCGATTAGGCGTTGCGCCTTAACCCCAACTTTTCCAACTGGGTACATCCGCGATGAATCACCATGCCAGCCATCGACGATCGGCGTTACATCGATATTTATAATATCACCTTCTCGCAAAACCTTTTCACCGGGTATTCCGTGACAAACGACGTGATTAACCGATGTGCAGATAGACTTTGGAAAACCCCTGTAACCTAGCGGCGCGGGGACCGCGCCATGGTCAATTGTAAAGTCGTGGCACAATTGATCTAGTCGCCCCGTTGTGACACCCGGAACAACGTATTCGGTAATCATATCGAGACACTCTGCCGCCAGCCGGCCGGCATTTCGCATCGCTTTGAATTCGCTAGGTTCGTGGAGAATTATACCTGACGGCATGTTGGGTTCCGGATGCTTAGGAGATGATAACGTGTCGTTCATTTTTTTCTCTTGCCAACTTTCATAGTTATACGGTGTGTTCGGGTGTTGGGTCCAGCAATGTGAGGGTGTCTAGAGACTATGTTTAACGCCATCGCACATCGTTATTTACTTTTCGCGACGCCAGGGCTGTATTTTTAGGAATTCCGTTAGTCGCGTTCCCTTATAAAATGCCGCAGAATATGCGGGGCGACGTTTAATACGCAGATACCAATTCGTCACACGTGGGTGATGTCTTTCCCATAGCGACGAAAAGCCGAGGTCGGACATTCTATCGATTGATGGTGCAATTATTATGTCGGCAAGTGTATACATTTCTCCCAGTAGCCATGGCCCTTTGGTTAACGCTTGTTCCATTCGATCAACGGTTTTGGAAATATTGTCGATAGCCGCTTCAACATCTTTATTTGGAAAGCCGCTGCGACCCATGCGTATGAAAAATTCTTTACGTAGTGGCCGGACGTTAGCCTCCTCCTCCAAAAACCGTTTGTCGTTAAGCCCGTCAAACCGCGATAAAAAAGCCATATTGAAAGAGGGAAAGCGGACGGCTGTGGTGGCAATTTCGTCAAAATACCGAATCCATTGTCGCATATTCGCACGTTGAGCTGGGTCCGGTGGGGTTAACGATGTATCTGGAAATGCTTCGTCCAAGTATTCGCAGATAACGCTTGAATCGATGATGATATGACCGTCATGAATAAGGGTGGGCACCACACCATTTGGATTAAGTTTTAAGTAATCTGGCTCGACCTGTTCTTTCTTTGCGAGATTGATAAGGTGCCCCTTGAATTTGATCCCTTTTTCCGCGAGGCATAACCGAACCTTCTGGCTGCAGGTTGAGTGGTGGGCATGATAAAGCTCCAGCATGTTTGGCTGTTTTCTAATACTCAATAGCGAGACGGTGGCTTACCGTAATGGAGTGAGAGGTTAAGTTGCAAGCGTAACAAAATGCTTCAACCCCTATTCCTCGCGCTATTGAAGCAGCCTGCTCATATTCTGGGTCAATATCAGCTGCGATACGAAAGGTGCTGCAGTCCTGTCTTTGACAAAGATAAATTGTTACGGCCCGGGAGCCATTTCGCACCATTTCAGCGAGTTCGGCCTGGTGTTTAGCGGCACGCGTGGAAACCCCGTCAGGGAATTCCGCTACGCCGGGTTCACGCATAAGGTGAACATTTTTAATTTCCACGTAGCAGTCAGCCTTGTCATCAGAAGTTAACAAAATATCAATGCGCGAATTTTTTCCATACTTAACTTCGCGGCGCAGGTTTTCGTATCCGGATAGCTCGGGAATGCAACCTCCGCCTATCGCTTCTGAAACGATCTTGTTGGGCAGTGAAGTGTTTATCCCGACTAGGTTAGCGCCAACATGGATCAATTCCCAAGTGTATTTCAGCTTCCTTTCAGGGTTAGTGGCGGGTGATAACCAGACCTCTGACCCGGGTTCCTTGACACCAGTCATCGCGCCCGTGTTTGCGCAATGGGCTGTCACGGTTTCACCTGTATCAAGCACGACGTCTGCCATGAACCGCTTATAGCGCTTAACTAATTTACCTCGGATAAGGGGGGTGTGGAATTTCATCAATATAACCTAAACATGAGTCCAAATGCTTTCAACGATGATGTGTGTCCGTTATATATTCAGGAGTATCTACAGGTGAGTTTATGGCAGACCGCGAAACTGTAACCGCATGTTTAGTTTTAATTGGCAACGAGATCCTTTCGGGTCGTACGCAAGATAAAAACCTTAGTTTTATTGCCAATGGTCTCAATGAAGTTGGCATACAACTGCGTGAGGCTAGAGTTATACCAGATGTTCGTGAAATAATCATAAGCACAGTAAATGAGTGCCGGTCAGGCTTTAATTATGTTTTTACTACGGGAGGCATAGGGCCAACCCATGATGACATAACATCCGAATGTATAGCGGAGGCATTTGGTGTAGGTATGTACCGTGATCAGAGTATCGTGGAGCTGCTTAACTCTTATATGAGAAAACGTGGAAATACGGAAATGAATGAGGCCCGAATGCGCATGGCTACATTCCCTGAAGGGGCAG
>CAZKFO010000155.1:0-3068 GCA_964552145.1 uncultured bacterium
GAAGAGATCATGGACATTTTGGTAGAATTATGAATCAAACTGTTATATCCATACCTAGTTTAAATATAAGAAATGGTAAAGAAATATCAGGTTTCTGCTTTACTCCGCAAGATGGGAATTCACTTTTAAGTTCAATTTCCATAGCTGAATGGTTTATGTATCCTAATTCATATGAAGAAAAAATTCAATGTTTAAAACCATTATTCTTTGATGAGGTCTAGAATATAATTATTAGGTGTATTATCTAAATGTTGTTAAATGAAGTATACAAAGAAGTCTTAAAACAGACTTCATTGAAAAAAATTCGAGCGAAAAAATTTTTACTTGCTATATCTGGTGGTATTGATAGTATTTTTCTTTATCATATATATAGAAAATTGAGCTTTAAATATGATTTTGAGATAGCTATAGCTCATGTTAACTACAACTCTAATAAGAATTCTAAAGAAGCAATGAATCTATGCGTAAATCTTTCAAGAAAATATAAGCATACACTATATTTAAAAGATTTCAATAAAGAAATAAATAAAAACTTTGAGTCTATAGCTAGGGAAGTAAGGTATGCTATCTTTAAAAAAATTAAATGCTTAGAGGGCTATGATTATATTGTTACAGGTCACCATAGAAATGATTTGCTGGAAACCCTATATATGCAAAATCATAATAAAGAAGATATCTCTATAATTCCTTTTAGTAATTCTCGTACTGGAATCATTAGACCTGTCTTAAATATAAAAAAAACAAGTATTGAAAAATATGTAAAGGAAAACAAATTAAAATATGTGGAAGACTCAAGCAATTTAGATCTAAAGTTTAAAAGAAATAATATCAGATTAAATCTTATACCTAATGAGAAGAATAATAATCTAATGGAAAAAAACCTCCTAGATATTTATAAAAGTAAGAAACAAAAGTCAGATGATTTTTTAATGAAATTACAAGACTATGAAAAACATATTTTCTTTAATGAAAATTCAAATCAGATAAAAATTAAAGTAACAATGTTTAAATCGATGAATGTATATATGGGAAAACTAATAATTCAAGGAGCTCTATCTAAATATATGAATATTAACTTCTCTAAGACTCAAAATTTTTGGATAAACCTCTTTGAGAAAATCAATCAAAGCAAGAAACCTTTCTTTGAGAATTTTGGGAATAAACTCAAACTTTTTTGTAATTTTGAATATATATATATATATGAAGAGGATGTTTTTATGGAAGCTAAGAAAATGAGCCATGGATCAATATGGTTTAATAGTTCATTTAAAGTATCAAAAGAGTCCAATAAAACAACTGCTTTAGATAGTAAGAATGTTTTTATTTGTCCTGAACATATATATAAAACTGGTCTCACAATCAGAAAATGGATTTCAGGAGATAAATTTGAACTTCCTAGTGGAGGACGGAAAAAAGTTTCAGATCTTTTCAATGAGAATAGAGTTAATATTGCAATTAAGAAGAAACAACCCATAATTTTAAGCAATGATAGAATAGAGTGGATCCCTGGACTGGCATTTAGTCGAAATAGCTATCAAGCTAATGATAAAACATATTTAATAGAATGGATTTGCAATGAAAAAGCTTAAACTGACAAAGTTAATAAAAGCCTCTGATATAAATAGAAGGAACAAAGAATTAGCATTAGATATATCAGAATATTACAAAGATAAGGATATTGTTATTGTTGGTGCTTTAAAAGGCTGTATTTACTTCTTATCTGATCTAACTAAATTGATTGAAAATGATTTGTCTATTGAATTTGTTAATATTAACTCATATAAAGGAACCCAAAGAGGAGATATTATATTTGATTCTAAAATAAATTTTTCAATAAAAAATAAAAATATTTTAATTGTTGAGGATATTATAGATACTGGTAATACAATTAATTTTTTATTTAATGAGTTAAAGAAAAAAAAACCTAAAAAAATTAAAATTGTTTCATTTTTATTTAAGCCTATGGTTTATAAATTTAATATAGATATTGATTGGGTTGGATTTGAAATTGATGATGTTTTTGTAATTGGATATGGACTGGACCATAATGGGAAATTTAGAAATAAAAATTCTATATTTAAAATTGACTAGCAAGAGATAATATGAAGAAGAAAAATAATAAAAAAAAGATTTATACTACGATATTAAGCAATGTATTTATTTGGCTTATGATAGTGCTTGTAGCAGTATCTATTGCAAATAACTTTTCTCCTTTTGAAAAAGTAAAAGAAGTTTCATATACTGAATATCAAAATTATCTAGATCAAGGTTTAATAGAGTCTGCTGAAATAACAGGTAGAGTATTTAAAGGCTCTTTAATAGAACCTCAGATTCAGGTTGATGAATTTGGAAATGAAGAAAGTTTTAGTGGAATCACGACAGTCCTACCTGAAGTTTCTTTGGAAATGTCATCAGCTTGGGATAGTCGTGGAATAAAATATGAGTTCAAGAATACAACCATGGGTTTCCTTGACTACCTGATTCAATTTTCCCCATGGATATTAATTATATTGTTTTGGTTTTTTATTATGCGAAGAATGCAAGGTGCAGCCGGAGGACAAAATGGTATATTTAATTTTGCAAAGAGTAAAGCTAAGCTCATATCTAAAGACAAACCCTCAGTGACATTTAAAGATGTAGCTGGATGTGATGAAGCTAAAGTTGAATTGAAAGAAATAGTTGACTTTTTAAAAAATTCGGCAAAATATAGTAAAGTAGGAGCAAAAATACCAAGGGGAGCACTGTTGCTCGGTCCTCCAGGAACAGGTAAAACATTATTAGCTAAGGCGGTCTCAGGCGAGGCTAAAGTCCCTTTTTACAGCATTAGTGGAGCTGAATTTGTTGAAATGTTTGTAGGAATAGGAGCAAGCAGAGTTCGAGACTTGTTTGACCAGGCTAAGAAGAATTCACCTAGTATAATCTTTATTGATGAAATAGATGCGGTTGGGCGTCAACGAGGTGCTGGTCTAGGTGGCGGTCATGATGAGAGAGAGCAAACTTTAAATCAGATTCTTGTAGAAATGGATGGGTTTGACCATAGAGATTCTGTGATTTTATTAGCGGCAACT
>CAZKFO010000156.1:0-3068 GCA_964552145.1 uncultured bacterium
TACGCTTGGTCACAGTTTTTAAATCCGATTCAGAAATATGCGTGGTATCTCTACTCTGCAACAAATAACCGCCAGAGACCATTTTTATTGTAGCTCCCGGAGAGTCCGCTGCGGGCATCCCGCCGGTCGCGAGCACCCTTAGGTTTTTCTTTTGCGCCAATATATTTTGGGCGCCCTTGGATATAGATGGAGCTATGATGACTTCTAAAAAAAGTTTAGCCATTTCACTAGCAGTCGCTTCATCGAGTTCTCGGTTGATGGCAATTATACCGCCAAAAGCGCTTACCGGGTCGCACTTTAATGCTAGTTTAAATGTATCCAAAGGCGTATTACCTGTTGCCACCCCACAGGGATTGGCGTGCTTAATGATCGCAATCGCCGTATCATCAAACTCGGAAACTAGTTCAAAAGCCGCATCGGTATCATTCAAATTATTATAACTAAGTTCTTGACCTTGAAGTTGTATGGCGGTTGAGACTCCATAACGGTCTTCAGCGGTGTGATAAAATGCAGCTGATTGATGGGGATTCTCTCCATAGCGCATGATCTGTGAACGGGTTCCTGATAAAGTGTGCTGGAGTGGGAAAGGGTCATTTGTTACTTTTAAAAACCAGCTACTGATGGCTGCGTCATAAGCGGCCGTCTTGGCATAAGCTTTTGCAGCCAAATTTTTTCGTTCTTCAGCGGTGGTAGCGCAACCATTCTTTTCCATAGATTCTATAATGCTTTCATAATCTTCTGGATCTGTGATGACGGTGACACTGTGGTGGTTTTTTGCTGCTGCCCGTATTAAGGATGGTCCTCCAATATCGATGTTCTCGATGCAAATATCAAAATTTGCTCCGGAGGCCACTGTTTCCTCGAACGGGTATAAGTTGACCACTACCATATCTATTTGGTCTATGCCGTGATCTTTTATCTCCGAGTTGTGAGCAGCATCGTCCCTGCAGGCCAATATCCCACCATGTATTTTGGGGTGCAGCGTTTTGACCCTGCCCCCTAAGATTTCGGGAAACCCAGTATGTTGAGCATCTTCCTTAACGGATATACCTGCATCAATTAGAGTTTTAGCTGAACCTCCAGTAGATAAAATTTCTACCCCAGAGGCCTTAAGGAATCTGCCTAGTTTTTCAATGTGTATTTTGTTCGAGACTGAAATAAGCGCCCGCAAAATTTTTTTTTGTCGCGTATCTATCATTCTTTTCTTCTAATAGTTTGTGAGTCATTGGCCTTGCATGCACTATCACTTTTAGGCTGAAATTCTGGAACATATTCTTTGATCATGGAAGCAATTTCATCGATTTTACCAGCCCGGGCAGCCGCTGCCAAATTATCGATTTGTTCTGATATGGAGTGGATGTCAATTGTTCTTGGGGCAGCTAACATGAAACCATCATAGGAGGTATTTTCTGGCGGTTCGGAGTCATGTAGAAGCTCCTCCGATAGTTTTTCACCAGGCCGTAAACCCGTAAATTCAATCTTTATTTCCTTATTGGGCTGGAAACCCGCTAAGAGAATCATTTGGCGCGCCAGGTCTATAATTTTTATTGGCTCACCCATGTCTAATACGTATACCCTCCCAGGTAGATTGTTGGGTTTTCTTCCCAAAGCAGTTGCTTCTAAGACTAATTCAACGGCCTCACGCACGGTCATAAAATAACGCTTCATGTCTGGGTGTGTGACGGTAAGAGGACCCCCTTTTGATAGCTGCCTTTGAAATAGAGGAACGACAGAACCGGTTGAACCTAAAACATTACCGAATCTAACAGTAATAAAACGCGTGGTTTTTGTTTCTTCCATGTCTAACGCTTGGCAATAAGTTTCAGCAATGCGTTTCGTTGCACCCATAATACTTGTTGGATTTACAGCTTTGTCGGTAGAGATTAGAACCATTGCACTCACACCCGTTGTACAGCAAAGATCCGCAATATTTTTAGTTCCGTATACATTTGTAAGAATACCTTCAGAAGGGTCATTTTCGACCATTGGGACGTGTTTTAACGCTGCAGCATGAAATACCAAGTCGGGTTCGATCATTTTGAATATTTGACTAATACGACCATTATCACGGACATCAGCAATAACAGATTTTTTTAAGACTTCTGGATAGCGTTCCTCAATTTCAAGGGTGACCGAATAAAGAGCATATTCAGATGCATCCAAGAGACATAAGTGGGAAGGCGCGAATTCCGCAATTTGCCGAGATAATTCACCGCCAATTGTGCCACCAGCACCTGTTACCATTATTCGTTTTCCCTGGACGAGATCTCTCATGCTTGTTCGATCTAAAACTTTTTGGGCTCTTCCCAAGACGTCTTCAATAGCGATTGCCCGGATAGGCATGGTATCTTTTATGCTGGTCTGAAAATCGGTTAACCGGGGCAGTTTTGCAATTGAGATGCCCAAAATTTCGGCTTGGGAAACGAGGCCCTGCAAAGTTGTTTTTGAAATATCTTCTTTTGTGACGATTATTCTTTCCGGTGGCATGCCTGCTGACTTTAAATTTTTGTATACAGTCGGCAAATCATCCATTTTTCCTAAAACTTTAACCCCATGAATATTTCCCCCGACCCGATTGGCAGTCTCCTCCAGGATTCCAATAACCTGATACGTTGAGAAAGTATTGCGGGTAATAGCCCTGATAAATAGTTCCGCACCGTCGGCTGCTCCCACCAGCAGAACAGGAATTTTTCGTAGATCTTCTCGGCTATTTAAGGCTTTATTCGCACGCTGGTCCTTAAATCGGCGATATAATAACCGTGGCCCCCCTAGAAGTGCTGCCAATACGAACCAATTTATGAACAAGGTTGATCTCGGCGTCCATTCAAGTCGATTGAACACGAACATTAAAAGTACAAAAATCAAGATTGACAGAGTAACCGCCTTTAGAATTGCGGTTAAATCATTTAAAGAAGCGTAGCGCCATATACCCCCGTGAAGGTTAATAAGCCAAAAACAAGCACCTGAAATTATCATTAAAATGGTTGCAGAAACGATTATAAAATTAATGTCAAAAATAAATATGTCCGGCCCCAATCGAAGAAACATTGCGATAGGTAGCGATAAAA
>CAZKFO010000157.1:0-3050 GCA_964552145.1 uncultured bacterium
TATTAATGGAATTCGGTACCGAGGTGCCCGCAGAAAAAACCGTCCGTGTCCACGATTCTAATGCGGACATGCGCTACCTGGTCTTGCCACAACGACCGAAAGGGACCGAGGGATGGTCTATAGAACAATTGTCGGAAATCGTTACTCGCGATTCGATGGTCGGGGTGACGGTTCCAGTTACCTAAATATATGAAAAAAGTCTCCGACCTTCACGTTCTCGCCCGCGATTTCTGTCTTTGTTGCAGTGTAGCCAGCCAGATCCCGGCAAAAATCAAGGCAATCCCAATAGCGTGAAAACGATAGAATATTTCACCTAAAAGGTAGGTTGCGAGTAAAACTCCAAAGACTGGAGCTAAATAGATAAAATATCCCGCTCTTCCGGGCCCGATGCGTGACACTGAATAGGCCCAAAAGATTTGAGCGAGTACCGACGGTCCAATCGTCATAAAAGCGATCGCCCAAAGCGCCTTTGAATTTAACGGAAGAACATAATCAAAGACAAAGGTTTCAATCATCCAAAGCGGAAATGTGTATAAAGCTGCAAACGCAAACATTAAAGCCATTAACGTACTTGCACTTAATTCTGATGGGGCTCTCCGTAAATAAACTGCATAAATCGACCAGGAGACAGTTCCCAACAAAAGCATGATGTCACCAATGTTGAAGGACATCCCTAATAAGACACTGAGACGCCCCTGGGTAACTATGCAGGTAATTCCTAAAAAACCGAGCACGATGCCTACCATTTCACGGACACCAAAGGCTTCACCTAAAACTACTAAGGCCGTCAAAAGAATGCATATGGGCATCAAGCCTTGCAATAACGCGCCATTTATTGCGCCGGTATATTGAAGTGCGATAAAGTGAACTGCGCCAAAACCAAGTGCCGACGAAATCGCAAGAAATGAAAAATATTTCCATTTTTGTCGAATAAGCACACGATTCTTATAGATTTCCTTCCACGTCCACGTCAGCACCACAGCTAACGCAAGAAACCATCTACAAAAGTTAAGCGCCATCGGAGGAACCTCACCCGCGACGTAACGGCCGACGACAGAGGACGCAGCCCAAAAAAAAGCACTAAAGGTCAAGAGAACGTAGGGTAAGGTGTTACTCTTCATCACGTTGTATTTGGCTTTTTACCAATAAACATTGCAAGCCAAATACCGAGCGCGATCAACAAAATGCCAACGGCGTGAAACAATTGGAAGGTCTCTCCGAGTAACGTAATAGCAATGATCACGCCAAATACCGGTGTTAGGTAGATTATGTTGCCCCCAGTGGGCGCGCCTACACGTCGAATGCCTTCCGCGAAGAATATCTGCGCAAGAACGGAGGCAAATACCGCGATGGAAAGAACTGCCCCAATCGCGGTGTGTGTCATCGGCAAACTGCGCTGAGTGAAATGCTCCCATAGATAAAATGGAAAAATCTGCACAGCTCCCAATACCAATAACAAGAAAATGAATGGTGTCAGTGCAATCTCTTTTGGACGCTTAAATAATATCGCTGCATAAGTCGCCGAGGAAAAAACACCTAAAAACACCAGGGGATCACCCAAATTGACTTCTAGGCCGAGCAAACGGTCAGGTTCGCCACGAATAACAATCCACACTAGGCCCGCAAGCCCTAACAAAACACCGATCCACTGCCAGAAAGTTATACGTTGTCTGACAAAAATGACGGATGCGACCAAGACACATATTGGGAAAGCACCCTGCAGCAAATTACCATTTATAGCCTGGGTATAATTCAAGCCGCTATATACCAACGCATTGAAAACCGTCATCTGAAGTGCGGCCAAAAGGTTAAGCAACCAGAAATTTTCGCGTATCAAAGACCAACTTTTCCAACAATTCCTAACAGTGAAAGGTGCTAGGATTAAAATTGAAAGAAACAACCGCCAAAACGTTAACGCTAACGGAGGAACCTCATCTGCGCTGGCTCGGGCAATATTAGTGTTCAACGCAAAGAAAAGCGCAGCTAATGCCAACAAGAAATATGCTAAAATACGTCCTTCGGGACGGGCATCAGGGTTCTGTGGATTTAACTTCATGCTCACCTGGTTGAAGCCGCGGTCCGCCGCCATGTCGCCAACCAAATACCGATCAACACGGATATCGCCCCGGCCACGTGATACCAACGAAGTTCCTCACCAAGAATCAGGATTGCGAGTACGCCCGCAAAAATCGGAAACAAATTGCCAAAATAACCAGCCTGAGCTCCGCCAGCCCGGAAAGTGCCTTCATTCCAGCAAGTGGTACCTATGAAGCTTGCCATGATTGCCACATACAGTACGAAAATAATGCTGGTTTGCGTCAGGGGCATCGGTGCCACGACTAACGTCTCCCAGACATAAAAAGGCGCGAGGGCGATAACACCAATAAAGCTAATTACCGTCATGAACGCCATAATATCGATTCGCACTGGTTTCCAGCGCATCAGGAACGCCTGCAGCGCCCACAGAAAGACAGCCACAAGCGCCCACACATCTCCCTCTCCCAACGCTAACGTACGCAATACGTGTAGATCACCACGTATTACAATTACCACCGCACCAGTTATGGAAAATAGAACTCCCCACCATTGTCGGCTGGTAATCCGTTCTCGTAAAATGGTAAGGCCTAGAACCAAAACCAAAACAGCCAGAATTGATTGAATTAAGATTACATGAATGGCGGGAGATTTTTGGAGCGCAATGTAGAACGCCGCATTAAAGCCCGCGATCGATATGACTGAAAAGGGCACAATGAACTTCCAGGCTGCTATGATATCCGCCCGCTGCCGCCACGCGCGCATACCAAACAACAAAGCAAAAATGACAAATGCGGTTGTCCAACGCCAAAAGGTGAACGCGAGGGGCGGAATGTCGGCCGTCGCTGTTAATCGACCAACTATAGAATTGCCAGCCCAAACCCATAACGCAACTAAAAGAAGTATATAACCTCCCAAAGCTTTGTTTCTCGCCGCAGTTTCCTGTGCGGTGGTTGGTTGAGACTTGTTTTTCAAGGAAAATCCAGCAAAAGGTGTCCGTACATTTATATTACTGG
>CAZKFO010000158.1:0-633 GCA_964552145.1 uncultured bacterium
GAATTCATTTTATCTGTTAAAGCAATTCTATCATCAGCTTCAAACTTTTTGATGATTGCTTTTAATGAATTTTCTCTTTTTAAGGTAATATTAAAATGCAATATATGCATGTATTGAGAATTAACTTTCATTGCAGAAGAGAATAAATTCAAGTCTTTATTTATTGTTTTAAATAAATTACTAGCGTCCTTTGCATGATGAGTTCCATAAATTTCATCACCATGTTTTCCAACTTCAGGGGCAGGGACATATTTTCCAGATTGACTTACGTCATTAGCTCTTCTTATTAGAACAAAAGATCCTTTATCTAAGTTATCATCATTCAATGCAACATTCTTAATCAAAGAGCATAAATTGTGCGTATTGCATGATACAACCTGAATAAATTGATCTTCACCTTTTATTAGAGCTTCATCATTAATGCCTCTTGCATATGGTTTTCCAAATCCAGCCTCGCTACCTTGGGCAACAAAGCCTAAGGCTTTATTTTTAAATTTTTCATAATATAGATTCTTATTTTCATGTCCTTTTCCTGATGGCGTGCAGTCAATTACAACAGATGCTCGCTCTATGGCTTCTTCAGTTGAAAACTTAGGTTTCAACCCAATCTCATTAAAACCTTTTATTTTTTCT
>CAZKFO010000158.1:643-960 GCA_964552145.1 uncultured bacterium
ATAGCACCTCTCGAACAAAGACTAACAACTTTTGATCTATCTGTTGTCAATGGGGTGTTTTTGTGGAAAGTAACCTCATCTATACCTAATGATTCTTTAAAATCACATAATAATCCTATTAATGGTTCTCCTATAGTGCCAGTACCAACAACATGAACTATTTTTCTACTCATTTTAATCCTCCTTATGCTCGTATTCAACATCATCCATTAAGAAAGACATTAAACCGCTCATTCCATTTTCTTTAAATTCAGCTATTTGCCTATCTGCTTCTGTTCCATTCTTTATAATATCATCGACAGTTTCAATGATATCTG
>CAZKFO010000158.1:970-2983 GCA_964552145.1 uncultured bacterium
AATTCTAAGAGAGAAGGCATTATATTATCAATCATTTTATAAACATAATCTTTCATGGAAATTTTTTGACCATCAAAAGAATCTGTAATTATTGTGTTGAAATTAAATCGACATGCTTTCCAAAAACCATCATTTAAGAGCTCATAATTCATATCTTCTAAGTTTTTATTACATTTAACTTTATTATCATATGAATGCACAAGAGCCTGTATTAATGCAATAAGCATTTTTGTGCGAGATAGTGACCTTTGAACATCACATATTCGGTACTCCAAAGTACCATAATCAAGATGTGGTCTGATTTTCCACCAAATTTGCCTTGATTTCATTATAGCTTGAGTGTCTATTAAAGTCTTTACTAAATTTATGTAGCTCTCAAAAGATTCAATTTTTACAGGTATATTAGTTCTAGGAAAAGCTCCAAACTGCATAGACCTGGAAGACCTAAAACCTGTCTTTTTTCCTTCAAAAAATGGAGAGTTGACACTTAGTGCCAGTAGGGCAGGAATCCATCTTCTAGTAGCATTGGTTACTCTTATAGCTCTATCTGGATCATCCACTGATATATGTATATGAGTTGAAAATGTGATATTTCTTAGTGCATAATATTTTAACTGATCTGAAACCCAGTTATATGAGTCATTCATTACAAATTTTTGATCAAATGGGGATGCGTTAGGATGAGTACCGCTCACTCCTAATCTATAGCCATTTTTTTCACCTATATCTCTGAGTTCTTTTCGTTGATTTGAAAGATGCATGATTGCAGTATTCACATCTTCAGAAATAGGAGTATTTGTTTCTATTTCTGATAATAGGAGTTCATAAGAATATCTATCATTAGATTCTACTTGATCCATTATCTCATTAGCTTTATTGATTAGCTCTCCAGAAGAAGGGTCACAAATCATAAACTCTTCTTCAACTCCTATGCTATAATTCCTTCTCTGACTGAAAATATTTTTATATGTCTGAATATCCATTTTCTATATACTTACATTTTCATTCCACTCACCATAAACTTCTTTTAAAGAATCAACAAGTTCTCCTAATGTTGCATATTCTAAAGCTGCATCTATAATGGGTTTCATTACATTCTCATCGCTTCTAGCAGCAGATGTGACCTTTCCAAGTAACTCATTAACTAATGAATTATTTCTATTCTTTTTTATATCATTAAGTCTATTAATCTGTTCTTCTTGAACTTCTTTTCTAATTTCTAGAATTGGGATATCTACAACTTCTTCATCTTTTACGAATGAATTTACTCCTACCACATATCTCGACTTGCTATCTATTCTCTTCTGATAATCTGAAGATGCCTGTGCTATTTCTTTTTGAAAATATGAATTTTCGATAGCTTCTACTACTCCACCCTGTAATCTAATCTTATCAAAGTATTCTAAAGTTTCTTTTTCCATTTTATCCGTTAGCTCTTCAATATACCAAGACCCACCTAGAGGGTCAATAGTGTTAGCAACACCAGATTCATATGCTATGATTTGTTGACTTCTTAAAGCGATTTCAGCTGCTTTCTCAGAGGGTAAGGCTAAAGTCTCATCCATTGAGTTGGTATGTAATGACTGAGTTCCGCCAAGAACAGCTGCTAACGCTTGTAGTGAAGTTCTTGTTATATTATTTTCAGGTTGTTGAGCCGTTAATGAAAATCCAGCAGTCTGCGTATGAAATCTGAGCATTAATGATTTAGGATTTTTAGGGTTATACCTTCTTTTCATTTCTTTTGCCCAAACTCTTCTAGCAGCTCTAAACTTACATATTTCTTCAAAGAAATCAAGATGAGAGTTGAAGAAAAATGAAAGCCTTGGTGCAAATTCATCAACATCCATACCCGCTTCTATGCAGCTATCAACATAGCAAAATCCATTTGCAAGAGTAAATGCTAATTCTTGAGTTGCTGTTGAGCCAGCTTCCCTAATATGATAACCACTGATAGATATCGTATTGTACTTAGGAATATTTTTATTGCAGTAAGATATCATATCTGTAATTATT
>CAZKFO010000159.1:0-323 GCA_964552145.1 uncultured bacterium
GTAGCGTGATTGGTGGTTCCTGTCTTGCCAGCTGCGGGAACTTCGGTAGGAAGACCAGCATCGACTCTGATTGCTGTTGCTCCAGTTCCAGCTTCTACAACATTTTGAAGCATAGAAACCATAATGCGGGCAACCAGAGGATCCAGCACTTGAGTGCGTTCAGGTCTGGGATCCCAAATTGTTCTACCTTGTGAGTCTTCTACTTTTAATATAGGGAACGGGCGGACCTTGGTTCCTTCATTACTAAAACTGGAATAGGCCTCTGCCATTTCTAGTGGAATAACTTCAGCTGCTCCTATGGCAGTTGATGGGAAAGGTTCTAT
>CAZKFO010000159.1:333-1238 GCA_964552145.1 uncultured bacterium
GCGGTTTGAACTACACTCTCTAATCGCACGACGTCGGCTAGTTTAATAGCTACGATGTTTTGAGATTTCTGTTAGCCTGTTCTATTGGTCATTGGACCTTCGTAGACCTCGTTATAATTAGAGGGCCTCCATTCTGTTCCGTCCACTTGCAGAGTCACTACGGGCGCATCGACTATTACAAAATTTGGAGGGATACGATTGGCAATAGCCGTAGTGTAAACGAAAGGCTTAAATCCAGATCCAGCCTGTCGTAAGGCTTGGGTTGCACGGTTGAACTTAGAAAATCGAAAATCACGGCCACCAATCATTGCTCGAACACCCCCAGTCCAAGGATCGAGCGCAACTAAAAGACCTTGTACATATTTCATGGAATCGACCTGGGGATTTTCTGAGGCCATTGCTTGTTGATAATCAGCAAATTTGGCATGCTCAAATCCTGGTCTTGCCTCAATACGGTCCCAGCCTTCCTTCATAGAAAGTTCGGCTGCCTCTTGCATACCGACGTCAAGGGTTGTGAATATGCGCAAGCCTGAAGTATAGAGCTTGCTCCCAAATCGGTCATCCAAGATCTGTCGGACCCATTCTTCGAAATAGGGAGCAGCAGTGTTAGTGGAAGTAGCCCTTTCCGTAGGTATAGGCATTTGCGTGTAGCTGTCTACTTCATTCTCTGAAATGAATCCCTCTTGTGCCATTCTGCTAAGCACTAGATTTCTTCTACTTTCAGCATTTTTAGGGTTTACAAAAGGACTATAAAAAGCTGGACGATTTGGAATAGAAGCAAGGAGAGCTGCCTCGGCTACATCTAATTCAGACGCATTTTTACCGTAGTAGTTCCTAGACGCAGTTTGAATGCCCCACCAACCGTGGCCATAATTAATTTCATTGATGTAGGCTTCAAGGATTTC
>CAZKFO010000159.1:1248-2950 GCA_964552145.1 uncultured bacterium
GTAGGAGCTTTCCAGATCGAAAGCTACTTGTAGTTCTTTTAGTTTTCGTATAACTCGTCGTTCAAACCCGATCTGGTCTTCGAACATGTTACGTGCTAATTGCTGTGTTATAGTGCTTCCGCCACCTCTATTTCTACCAGTTAATACACCGAGAACAGCTCTGGTTAGCCCTAGTGGGTCAATTCCTCGGTGTTGGTAAAACCTTTTGTCTTCAACCGCTATGAACGCTTGATATACATGTTCGGGAAGTGTTTCCAGTGAAACCGGAGTGCGTCGTTCTATGCCAATTTCCACCAACAACTGCCCGTCGTGACTAAACAGCTTGCTGGTTTGGTCTGATTCGAATGTTCTAATTTGTGCGACCGATGGACAATCTGAACAGAGATTTTTCCAGGATCCTATAGTTAACCCAGCACAGATCCCAACCAGGGTCAACAGTACGTAGAGGAAAGTCCGCGGATCATCTGTCTTCTTAAACAAGCGTTAATCTCCTGATATTTTGTGGTTCTCAGGTTCTTGTAATGTACCGAGTTTGAGTCTCTAGGTTCCGTTTAGAGTAGGATTTCAGAGCCAGCAACCCAATTAACAAACCTGTAACAAACTATTGAAGCCTAAGTATAAAAGAAAAAACCTGTTAAAGTTAATATTGGAAGTTATCATTGAGAAAGGTGTTTGTGAGCCGTTATCACAGAAGCTGGTTGAATTATGTTGGACCTGGATGAATGTCAAACCGATTGGTTAGGCTTAGGAGGATTTGTGAAGCACAAATCAAGAATAGTGGAAAAACCTTGGGGTCATGAGCGAATTTGGGCGGAGACAGATGAGTATGTGGGTAAAATTTTACACATAAAAGCTGGCGAAGCGCTGTCATTGCAATACCATGAAGTAAAAGACGAAACGATTCACTTGTTCACTGGGGAGATGCTGTTTTATGTGGGCATGATAGACGGAGACCTACAAGAAGTAAAACTGTCGGCTGGAGAAAGCTACCATGTAGAACCGGAGACAGTGCACAGAATGGTCGCAGTCAGTGACTGTGACCTTTTAGAGGTTTCGACTCCACACTTAAAAGATGTGGTTCGGTTGGAGGACCGGTATGGTAGAATCTCAGGGAAAGATTGACTGTGTAACAGGTTGTAGCCTAAAAAAACTATTGCTTATTGCAGTAGTTCTGTTCCCACTCATTTCTTGCGGGTCAGCTCAGGAGGAAGCGGGTTGGATTAATTCTTCGGACGGCCAGTTAAGAAGGATGGCGGAAGCTATATTAGTGGATGTGATAGAATCATCTGGCCTTGAAATACTAGAACAAATCCAAGTAGACTATCGGACGCCAGAGGAGATGTCTGATTATGTCAGATTCAAACTAGAACAAGATCTTCCAAAATCTAAGGAGAGTCATGTTGCTGAGAGTTACCGATTGCTCGGTTTATTCCCCGAAGACCTAAATCTCCGTCAAACACTTTCAAGCCTGTATGAAGAACAGGTGATCGGTTTTTATAATCCCGATGACAAAACTCTTTATTTGCAGGAAGAGGTTCCTATTGGCAACTTGGAATCTCTTTTAGCCCACGAGATGGTCCACGCCCTACAGGACCAACATTTTGATTTGAATGCTCTTACTGACGGGGCTCTGAATAACGATCAATGGGCAGCTGTAATGGCAGCCATAGAAGGCCATGCTACATTGGCTATGTTAGACCTT
>CAZKFO010000160.1:0-2914 GCA_964552145.1 uncultured bacterium
GCATTTTACCGTAGTTCACAGGGTCGATAAATTCATCTTAAACGACCGATCCGCCCGTTGTAATAGGATTACAATGTTTTCGCTACATACACTACCAAGTTTGTAGCGCTATTAATACTTTGTTGTACTGCGGCTGGCCAGATTAGGTATTTCCTGTACACGACGACTTATTCGAAGAGAATACACTTAATGGCCTTTAGTAGTGGTTGCTACGTCTGCGGCAAGGGTACCAATACTATCAATTTCAATTTCAATTCTGTCACCAGGTTGAAGCCATTTGGGGGGCGTAAACCCAGCCGCGACGCCGGCAGGCGAGCCTGTTGTAATCAAATCTCCAGGCATAAGGGTAATAAACGTGGAAATGTAGCTCACAAGATAAGCCGCTGAGAATACCAGGTCGCTGGTATTCCCTTTCTGGCGTATTTCTCCGTTTACTCGAGTTGTCAGTGACATGTTCTCAGGATCGCCCGCCTCATCCGGGGTTACTATCCAAGGGCCTAACATTCCGGAGTGTTCCCAATTTTTACCAGGTGCGACTTGAGGGCCGGCTTTTTGCCAGTCTCGTACACTACCGTCATTACAGATTGTGTAACCTCCAATATATTGAAGTGCGTCGGCCTCTGATACGTGGCGAGCTGGGCGTCCAATCACCACAGTCATTTCACCTTCGTAATCGAAATGACTAGAGTGTGACGGCATCGCCAATTGACCATTATGAGGGACAAAGGTCCTCATATATCGCGAAAAAATACTGGGCGAGCTCGGGATCTCAAAACCCATTTCGATTATGTGTTCCCGATAATTCTGACCTACGCAGTATATCTTTTCTGGGTTTAATATAGGCAGTTCAAAGTCTATCTGGTCAAAACGATGATCTGGTGCGGCATGTTCTGCGACTGCCTTAGCTTCGTCGATCGCGTCCGTAATGAGAACTGCCTGAAGAGTGTTTTGTTTGCCGCTGAGGAGCCCCGTCAATTCAATCACACCGTGATCGGTGACAACACCGAAACCTCGATGTTTACCAATTCTAAAGCTTGCGAGTTTCATTAGTCTTCCTGCTTTATTCGGCCAAAATTTTGTTTTCTAGAACCCCGATTGGCTCAATAGCTACGCTAATTTTTTGTCCGGGTCGCAACCAATTCGGCGGGTCATTTTCAATTGCGCTGCCTCCTGGTGACCCCGTGGCAATGATATCGCCAGGTTCAAGCCACGTAAATTTTGATATATGTGAGATAAGGTAGGGTATCTTGAATTTCATCATTTCAGTGGGGCCATCTTGCCTGGTCTCTGCGTCAACATACGTTTTGATATGCAAGGCATCGGGGTCCATAATTTCGTCTCGCGTGACCATCCACGGTCCTATGGCGCCTGAACGGTGGAAGTTTTTCCCGGGACAATTCTGTGTCCCTTTTGATTGCCAGTCTCTCACGCTGCCTTCATTTATAATCGTATAGCCCGCCACATAATCGAGCGCATTAACTTCTGGCACATGTCGTCCCGGCTTGCCAATGACTACACCGAGTTCACCCTCATAATCGAGTTGATCGGATACCTTAGGGCAAATTATAGGCTCATTGTGTGCTGAGAAACTTCCAGTAAACCTTGGGAAGATACTTGGCCACTCAGGTCCACCATCCTCAAGTACTTCGTGGTATGCACGATAATTGCGACCTATACAAAAAATCTTCTCGGGGTTGGTTATAGGAAACATATATTCTATATCGTCGAGCGCAAAGTCCGAGCTAGTACGAGAAGCCAATTTCTCTAGTTTGCTAATTGATAAGCCCGAAATTGCTGATTTTAGATCTTGATGATCATGTCGTTGTTTCATATCGACGATGCCATCGTTTTTTACTACGCCATATGACTCTCGTCCTTTGTGTCGGTAACTGATGAGTTTCAAATTCCTACCTCCATCAAAAATTATTACGCGCTACTGCGGGCCACAATGTATTTCTGCGGTTTCAGAGGTCTCTTTAGTTTGGTCAAAAAGAGCGTATATTCCTATATCTGATCGCATATATTAGTTTGCACCAAAGTCGGCTAGACAACAGTTTTTCCGGGAATTCCTAGATAGCGCAAGTATGCGGCTGGTTGGTGAACTATTAGTACAATCTCCTTAATTCCTTGGCTCTTGCCCCTTTAAGTTACTAGTGGATACCATTATTTTCTTTTGGTGGGCGTGTTACGAGGTACACTCCGACGATCGATATTATAAACCCAATAAACGCAATCATTCCCATTGTTTCACCATATGTTATCCAACCTAGAAACATAGTCGTTGGTGGTGTGAGATAAAACAGGCTGGAGACCCGAGCGGCATTACCGTGTCGCAACATTAGGTAATATATGTTTGTGGCCCCAATTGTTAGAACGAAGACGAGCCACGCCCATACCAAAATAATCTCAAACCCCCAATTAATATTCCCACTTTCGATAACCAACGCGATACAGAAATTACAAATTCCTGCTGCGGTCTGTTGGACTATCATCACAACGCGCAAATCCGAGTGTGCGCAGTATTTTTTTTGATAAAGGGAAGCAACAGTTATAAAAATAGGTGTTAACGCTGAGAACACGATGCCGGTTGTGGTGGCTGCTCCGATCCCGAGTCGTTCAATGAGCACCACAAAAAGCCCAAAAAATCCAAAAATAAACCCAATCCACTGAAGACGACTGACCCTCTCGAGCAATGCTATTCCCACGATCGCTGCAGTTAAAAGGGGTTGCATGCCGGCTATAAGCGCGGCTAGTCCTTGGCTCACGTTTCCGTCAAGTGCCATGAACATGGAGCCTAGGTAAAAACACTGTAGAGTAACCCCTACGATAGCAATGTGTGCAACTTCTCTGACGCCTGGCCATGGAATCCGGATAAAGAGTGCATAAACACACATTATAAAGACAACAAGCGCCG
>CAZKFO010000161.1:0-2904 GCA_964552145.1 uncultured bacterium
TTGCTGACGAAACCAAAGAGTTAGAAAAGTTTGGTGTGAAGGTTACTCAATTGTCTGCAGCCAAGCATGCTGAGGTAAAGAAGATATGGGCCTCAAGTATGTGGAATATTGCGCAGAAATGTTGTTCGGACGGAGCCAACGATATCCGTGCGCTTGCTAAGAAGGCAGGGCTGACAAACTAACTTAGTGGTAAACTAGAAAAAGATAGCGAGGCAGGGTGTGGTCAGAGCGTTACTATGGCTTCATGACAAGTTAACGGATGTTGGATTCCAACTCGGTAAACTCTGTCTCGCTATAATACTTTTTGCGTATTCTTTTGAGGTTATTTCACGTTATTTCTTTAGCGCGCCAACCTGGTGGGCTGACGAGGCGGTATCATATTCTTTGTGCATAGGTTGTTTTCTGATGATGCCCCATGTAACGCGCGAGAAGGGACATGTTGCTGTCACCTTTTTGATTGATTTGCTTCCAGCAAGGAAAGCGAAAGTTGCGTATTGGTTTATTTATCTCATGTGTTTTGTGGCGTGTGCGCTCGCAACTTGGATCAATCTAGATGAAAACATTCGTCAAGTCGTTAAAGATGTTCACATGATGAAGGTGAAACCATTTCCAAAATATTATATTTCAGTCTTTCTGACATTTGGTTTTGGGATGTCGGCCATCCACTTTTTGCGTTTTCTTGATTATCGAAAATTGGATATTGAGAACAAGGGAGAGGATTTCGGGTAATGGAGTGGTGGGTAATACTTGCAGTGGGACTGACACTTCTGCTCGCCGCCTTTATGACCGGCGCGCCGATTTTTGTTGCTTTTCTGTTAATTAACATTGCAGGCGTTTTAATACTACTAGGTCAACCAGGGTTTGGACTGGTCGCTAATTCGATCTTTGAGACAACCAATATCGCCGCGCTGTCAGCCGTGCCGTTATTTATTTTAATGGGAGAATTGTTATTTAGGTCAGGTTCGATCGATATCCTATTTGATTCAGTAGATAAGTTAGTGGGCAAAGTGAAGGGGCGCCAATACGTTCTGTGCATCGCACTTTCGACGATATTTGGTGCGTTGTCTGGAGCGGCGATGGGGGTTGCCGCCATGATGGCTCGCACCCTTTTCCCCGGTATGTTGGATCGCGGTTACGATCCTCGAATGTCAACAGGGGCCATACTGGCGGGAGCATCATTAGCTCCGATTATTCCTCCAAGTGTACTAGTGATTATTATTGGTACGCTTGCCAATGTGTCGATTGCTGGGTTGTTGATTGCCGGGATTCTCCCCGGTTTGATGTTGTCCGGTATGTTTCTTGTTTACACGCTGACACGCGTGCGAATGAACCCCAAGCTGGCGAATGAGGATGCTTCGACGTCTACCGGGGTTGTTACTTTGAAGGAAAAGGTCTTCGCGGTTCTGCGGGTTTCTCCGTTCGCGCTTATTATATTTTGTGTGATGGGGTTTATTCTTTTGGGCGTAGCGACGCCCTCTGAATCTGCGGCAACGGGTGTCCTGGGAGCTCTTGCGACTGCGGCTTACTATCGCAAGTTAAACTTAAAAATGTTTACGGAATCGCTTGCATCGGCGGCGTTTATCACAAGCATGATCCTCGTCATAATGGCAAGTTCAAAAATGTTTAGCCAACTTCTCGCATTTACAGGCTCGACCAGAGAACTTACCAACGTGGTGGCTGGTCTGGACCTTTCGGCTTATGTGATGCTCTTCATAATGATGTTGATCCCATTCATCCTCTGTATGTTTATTGATCAGATCGCTTTGATGCTCGTAGTGATCCCCATTTATCAGCCACTCATCAAATCTCTCGAGTTTGACCCAATTTGGTTCTGGTTATTGATGTTGTTGAACGTCACGGTAGGGGGAATAACACCGCCGTTCGGATATACAATATTTGCGTTCAAGGGAGCGACAAATAGGGTAACATTGCAGCAGGTGTTTAGTGCGACTTGGCCGTTTGTTTTAATATTTTTGGTGGGTATGCTTGTAATCGCAGGCTTCCCTCCCATCGCGACGTTCTTACCCGGACTGCTTTAGTACTTCGTCGGCGGAATAAACTTTTTAATTTATCTTCTTTTGTTAGAAACATGTTTCTATGTAGAATAGGGTAGGTAAAGTTATGTCAAAGGGCGTGCATCATGGAATTGCCAACAGGTAACGAGCGTTACTTTCGCATGAGTGTCGAAGAATTCGACACCGAAAAACTTTTACAGAATGCTATTCGTCAGCGTGATCGCCGGAACTTTGAAGACGTGTTGATCATTGATGTAGATGCCCATCATTATGAAACAGAATCGATGAAGGACATCGTTGAATTCATTGAGGATCCCGTGATGCGGCAACTTGCGCGTTCGGCTCAGCAAATCGCTCATCGGGGTTCGATGTTTTCATTAGGGCGCGTCGGATATCAGGATGTGGGTGGCAGAGTAACGCGGTACCCGTTGCGGGGCCTGGAAGAAACGCCAAAGGATGACAAACACCGAGATGTGCACCTGACCCATAGATGGATGGATGCAATGGGTGTGGATTATGCGTGCGTATTTCCAACGCCAATGCTTGGTCTTGCTATGCATCCGCAAGCCGACGTCGAGGTTGTCCTGGCTAGGGCGTATAACCGTTGGTTGGTGGAGAAGATCCTACCTGGAAACCCGCGCATGAAGTCGATGTTGTACCTCCCCTTCAATAACCCAGATGCAGCATTGAAAATCGTCGAGGACTATGGAGACGCTGAGGGTGTAATTGGTTTCATGGTTACGTCGGTCAGGCATCGGCCAGTGCACCACAATGACTATATGAAAATCTATGCGGCAATCCAGGAGAGAAATTTACCGATTGGTTTTCACTCCGGATTTAATTGGGATGACCCCATGTTCAGAACCTGCAACAGGTTCCTGGCGGTCCA
>CAZKFO010000162.1:0-2817 GCA_964552145.1 uncultured bacterium
CACAGAGAGGCTCAGCTATCCATCCTTGGTGGAGATGATAATCATATGGGAGTATCTGGATCCTACAGCTCCGCACTAACATACAATCTATTTCACAGAGTTTCTTTATTTATCAATAAATCCGATGGATTTAGAGAGAATCAGTATCTGAATATAACCGATTCAAATAAGAGGGATGAGATGATGCTCCGCTACAAGCTTTTCTATAGTCCCAGTGATAATGTCAGCGTTAAGCTTACCTACTACCTCATCGATATCAAAAACGGATATGATATCTGGTCAGCTGATAACAACGGCTTTATCACCTACAGCGATTATCTAGGGAAGGATTCTCAAAAAGCGAATGCGTTTTCAGTAAAAACGAATCTAAGATTGAAAGAGAATCTAAAGCTTAGCTTAATCACCTCCTACTCGATTAATGATATAGAGTATAACTACGATTCAGACTGGGCAAACGATGATTTCTGGAAGGATAACTACGACTGGTACCCGGAGAGCGAGAGCTATGATTTTGAGGATGCATCTCTATTCGCATGGGGATACTATCCCTACACATTTACCGATGAGACTACTCGAAAGAGAGATAATATATCCCAGGAATTAAGGATTTCAGACAAAAATACACTTGGAGGTGTATACATATCCAAAACTACGGAAGATGACCTTAGAAAAGGCTATCTAATGGGTGGAAACGTAGATAGTCTTGCATCCTACTTTGAGATGCTCAGCATCTCTGCTTACGCATCATCGGAGTGGGAGCTAACCGATGAGCTTTCACTGGTGACTAGATTAAGAGCGGAGAGCAATAGCATTAAGAGCGATGTAGATACCAAGGCATATGGATTTGATGCGGGAAGTTTTAATGAGGAAACGAATAGCGCTCTATGGGGTGGCCGAATTGGCTTAAATAGAGCTCTGGATGATTACTCAAATTTTGGTGTTTCCCTTTCAAAAGGATATAAGAGCCATGGCGTAAATCAGAGTATTAATATCGGATCATCAGAATATCAGCTCTCAGAAGACCTAAGAACCTACAATAAAGAAGATGCCTATAACCTTGAGTTATCATATAGCTACAAGGATGAAACTAAGTTCTTATCTCTAAACTCGTTTTATATGCACCGATTAAATCCTCAGGTGAGGCTCTCCTATCAGCTAGACCCATCAAACCCATCAAGCTTTGATTTCTATACGGTGAATGCTGAAGAGGGATACAGCTACGGATTTGAAGGACAGTTCAAGGCGATGCTCACCGATAGACTCTATTTTTATGATAGCTTCGCGGTGCTAAAGAGCCATATATCCTCCTTTGAATTCCTAGGTAATTCTGTAGGAGACAGAACCGAGGCTCACGCGCCAGAGTTTTCAGCTAGCGGAGGATTTGAGTACACGATGGATTCTGGGGTGTATATGAAAATTGATCACAGCGTCATGCTGGATTTTTATCATGAAGATCAGTACGAATCAAAAACTGACCCCTATCAGCTTCTAAACGCCGCTGTTGGCTTTAGGAAAAATAAGATTGAGCTCTCTTTGTGGGTAAAAAACCTACTGGATGAGAGGCATGTGGTAAGAGGATATAATTTTGCACTGGAGCCATCTCCAAATAATGCACCGCACTTTTTTTCAAATACATATCTCTCCTACGGAGATCCAAGACATATCGGGATGAGCGCTAGCTATAGCTTCTAATGATATCTTATCTTGATCATGCTCTTATAGGGCTGTATCTAACCTGTGTGATTTTTACCGGAATTCTTGTTAAATCACCGAAATCAAGCTCCGGATACATCTTCGCAGGCAGAAAACTTACCATTCCAGCATTTGTGATGACCCTGGTTAGCACCTGGTATGGAGGGATTCTAGAGGTCGGGCGTTTTGCCCATATAAACGGAATCTCCACCATCCTTATTTTTGGTCTATTCTACTATATCGCGGCTCTTGTTTACGCATACGCTATGGTCCCAAGAATAAAGAGCTCTCAATTCGAGACAATCCCGCAGGCGATATCATCTATATTCGGGAAAAAATCTGGGGTGGTCGTGGCACTTCTGATCTTATTTATATCCTCTCCAGCGCCTTATATCAAGATACTATCTGTATTTCTTGATTTTCTGTATGGTATTACTCCTCTATACGGTGCTCTACTATGCGCGGCCGTATCGATTCTATACACGCTAAGAGGCGGATTTCAAGCTGTAATTAAAACAGATATCATTCAGTTTGTAATGATGTTCGCTGGTTTCTTTTTTATTCTCCTATTTCTATACTCAGAGTATGGAGGCTATAGCTTTCTATCATCCTCTCTATCTTCTGAAATGCTGAGTATCCCTGGAGGTATGAGCTGGAGCTATATCATCGTCTGGGGATTTATCGCGATGCTGACTTTTATAGATCCAAATTTCTACCAGCGTACCTTCGCAGGAATGTCTACAGGGGATGTGCAAAGAGGGATATGTATCTCTGTTGTTTTTTGGCTTGTTTTTGATTTAATGTCAATATCTGTAGCGCTTTACGCTGCTGCAATCATCCCAGAGGTTATCCACAGTCCATACCTTGATTTGGTATCAGTCGCTCTACCTCCTATCGCTCAGGGGCTTTTCATTATTTCGATGATGTCCGTGGTGATGTCCACCATTGATAGTTTTCTTTTTATATCCGGGTGCACGATAGGTAAAGACCTACTGCCATTGGTGATAAGAACAGAAGACAAGCAGATAATACCTCAGATTAAAATTGGAATCATTGTTTCTGGCGCAATATCGGTTGTTTTAGCTACTTTCTTTGAAAATGCGCTAGATATATGGTATGTGTCTG
>CAZKFO010000163.1:0-2809 GCA_964552145.1 uncultured bacterium
TCGACCCTCACGTTGGCAACGTGATGCTCTACCAGCTGAGCTACTTTCGCAATAATTAGCTGCATATTTTATATAATAATTTGCAAAAAACCATGATATTTTTAAATATTAACATTTAATGCTTATGACCATGATGTCCATGATGATGGCTTGGAGGTCCCTTTGGTATTTTGGCCATCCCTGTATCAACAATCTTTAATATACTTGGATTACTTGCAATTTTAGAGTTCAATGCAATACTTTTTGATTTAATTTTATTTACAGCACTATTAATCCTATCAGTCGATTCTTTAATTTTCTTTCTATGGTTAGCAATAAGATTTAATACTTTCTGATCATCTTTATATAATTCCTCAAGCGCAACATCTTTGGGATGCGTATTTTTTCTCTTATTATTAATCCTTTTGTTTGATAGCTTTATATTTGATTCTTCAAGACTTATATCGATACAATCCTGATCAGGTACTAGTTTACTAATATTAATTTTATTTAAATATTTACCTTTATTACCTGAACTATATAATGGTATTCTCTCTCTACCGCCATTATCTGTAGATTTACTAGAGCCTTTACTCCTTAAAACTAAATCAACTTCTATATTACTAGCCTGAAGTCTATCTAAATCTGAATCACTACCATTAAATAAAAGTATAATAAAATCTGATAGCATAGAAACTTGATCAACAGTAGCCTTTATTGATGCTATGGGCTCTTTTACCAGCACAGAATCTCTCTTAAAAGATGATACCGCACCTATAAATGCAATGTTAGCACCATTAATATTTTTTATCTTATATTTATCAAATAAAGGTTCTGATGTAATACTGCTATATAAGTTGCAAGACACATAATTAAAGGTTGATTCTTCCTTTAATTTATCTAAATATGAGATTCCCAATGCAAAATCACGAGCACCTGGAGAGAATGCATCGCACCCAATTGTATTATAAGAATCTACAATAATATTTGCTCTTATTTGAGCATGTTCTATATTATCGTTAGGAGAGAATAAACGATTCTTAGCAAAAAATAAATCGCCCGTATCAAGAATTACAACAGGAACACTATCCAATTTCAAATCATTAATTATTGTTGCTTTTCGAGCAAGACCGCCCAAAGGGTTTTTAGGTCAGCCACAAGGCTCAGTTTCGCCCCAGACATTTGATGAATTAATTATTAAAAATTCAATAGGTTTGCTATAGCTTTTTTCACAGCCTACAATCAATATCGATAACAATAAAATAGTATATTTAAAAATATTCATTATTCTTCTTTAAACACCCTATACTTTAAGCTAAATAATAAAATCAAGAAAATAAAATCTTCACCTATTCTTTTAAGCATATCAAACCTCTTTGTTTCAGCATCTTCAAGACTGATTTCATTAAAGAAACAACCACAATCAATACTTTTTCCTGTAAGATAAGCTTGAGAAATTAGAATAATAAAGAATATCATCAGACCTATAGAAATATCTAACGAAGCTTCATACTTTATACCAAAGATCAAACCTAGTCCGATAAATAGCTCTACCCATGGCAGCATTAATGCTATAAGATTTTCAATAAAAATAGGAGTTACACCATAATTATGAATATTTTGTGAAAATGATAGAGGATCTAAAATTTTAGAATAGCTTGCGTAGATAAAAACAAGCCCCATTGCAACTCTTATTGTATAATTAATTATCTTATTCATTATTTTTAATGCTTGAAGCTGGATATCCTTTCTCTATCCACTTAGGATAGCCCCCCTCAAAGACAAGAACCTTTTCATAACCTAATTCATCAAACATGAAACTAGCTAGATCAAGACTCAAAGTACAATCTCCACCACTGCAATATGTTACTACAACCTGATCATAAGGTATCTCTTTGATTAACCCCTCTATCTCATTGTTCGATAAATCTTCCCAAGGAATATTTAATGAGTTTCTTACATGCCCTTTTGAATAAGTAGAAACATCTCTAGCATCAATAAATAGAGCTCCCTGATCATACATTTTTTTTGAGAGTTCTAAGTCTATAAAATTTATAGCTGAAAAAAGTTCATCAGATACAACTTCTACTACATCAGGTGCGGTTTTAATTATTTCTATATCACCTAAAATCACCGATCTTACAATTCCAATTGAAAATGATATAAAAAATATTAAAACTATATCACGAATTTTCATATTCATCTCGCAAATTTACCTTTATATTAAAATTAATCAAAAGTATTTGATATTTTATTTTGACAAGATGTATAAACAATATAAATTTAGTGCCTTCGGGGATATAGCTCAGTTGGGAGAGCGCTTGAATGGCATTCAAGAGGTCAGCAGTTCGATTCTGCTTATCTCCACTTGAAAATAAATATGGGAGAAGAAAATTGTTTACGATGACTTTACTGAGAGAAAGATCTCAAATAATTTTATGGTTATTATTATTCTTTTTTATTGCTAGTATGACTGTAGGAGGCCTAGTGGGCGGAGCAAATATCTTAGATGTAATTCTTGGAAGGAAGAATACAAACCTTTACGTTGGAAAAATTGATGGTAAAAGTATTACACAGCAAGGAGGTGACATTAACGATCAAACTCTTATTAATGCTGGTAACCAAGCTTGGAATAGCATAATAGAAAGTTATATAAAAGATATGAAAGTTGAAGAGCTAGGACTAACGGTGTATGCTGATGAAGTATATGATTTTTTATTGCAGTCCCCTCCCCCAGTATTTCAAACTAACTTAACTGATGCTGGTTTTTTTGTAGATGAAGATGGGAAATTTAATCTTACAGCATATCAAGAAGCTGTAATGTCTGGAC
>CAZKFO010000164.1:0-2794 GCA_964552145.1 uncultured bacterium
CGATCGCCGCATAACCAGCCTGGCTATACCAATCGCACACATCTCCTAAATGGGTCGTCAGTCCATAAATCGCCTGTAGAAAAATGATCCCGCCCTTGGGTTTTCTGTTGGGCATTGCGTACCAGGCACTCAACTGATGTCCATCTTGTGCGCTAACAGAAATACTTTCGGCCATAAAATTCTCCTTGGGTTCGCCTATAAGAATAATTCATTTGTGACCTTGGGGAAAACCACTCGGAATTTTACACAATTATTTAGTTCCGTAGTGTGTTTTCTGTCAGGCGTATAGCTTGAGGCTTGCGTTCCATGCGGTGTGCTGGCACCTATTACGCTTACAAGGGGTGGTTAACTAAATGAACTATTTGTCTGCGTCTACCGTAAAAGCCCGGATCCGAGAGGTTAGGAATGAGGGACAGGAACTCGCGCTTATTGATGTGCGCGAGGCCGGACAATTCGGTGAAAATCATATGTTGTACGCGGTCACGTGTCCGTACAGTCAACTTGAGGTTCGCATTACAGAGTTAGTGCCCCGCAAATCAGCTCCTATATTACTAATTGATGAAGGTGACGGCGTGTCAGAGAAGTCTGCTGCGCGTCTCGAGAAAATGGGGTATACAGATGTCTCCATTTTAAAGGGTGGAAACCCCTCCTGGGGGAGGGCCAATTACGAGGTCTTTCAGGGCGTTAACGTTCCGTCAAAGGCATTCGGAGAGGTGGTTGAACATCTTGCCGACACACCCCGGATACCTGCTGATGAACTGCGCGTAATGATGGACCGCAAGGAAAACATGGTCATTGTCGACGGGCGTACACCGGAAGAACATAATCGAATGTCCATCCCGGGTGGGATAAGTATGCCCAACGCTGAAATGATCTATCGTATTCACGACTTGGCACCGGATCCGGAAACCACAATAGTTGTAAATTGCGCTGGTCGGACTCGGTCGATTATCGGTGCGCAGGGTTTGTTGAATGCATGCTTGCCGAACCGTGTGGTAGCTCTCAAGGCAGGCACTATGGGTTGGACCTTGGCGGGCTATGATTTAGAGCACGGCAGTAATCTGAGTTATCCGCCGGTCCCTACAGCCAATGCCTTGGATAACGCCTCCGGTTATGCCTCTCATTTAATTAAGACATTTGGGTTGTCGGAGATTGATGCAAAAACCCTTAAGGACTGGCGCTCTGACGTTAGTCGAACCTTATATGTTTTAGACGTCCGTACGCGTGAGGAATATGCCTCTGGTAGTGTAGCGGATTCTATTCACGCGCCCGGTGGCCAGCTTGTGCAAGCAACCGATGCTTGGTTAGGGGTGCTTGGCGCACGGGTTGTTCTGGTGGATACCGCGCCGTGTGCGCGTGCCGCTATGACAGCGCACTGGCTCAAACAGATGGGATGGGACGTTAGAATAATGGACATCGGATTGTTGTCCGAAGATATGATGGCAAAAGTTGAACCCCCGTCACGTGTAGCCGGACGCGAACATCAACCAACGATCAATCACACGGATCTACTAAAGACGATTGATGAGGGTTTGTTTTTCCTGGTCGATGTTGACGAAGCCATGGAATATCGTGAGGGCCATTTGCCGGGAGCCATTTGGTGTCCCAGGGCGTGGATAGACCGTTTGAAAATTCCGGTAGGGAAATCCGTAGTTTTGTATTCCCAACATGAAGTGAAGGCGCGCCTCGCGGCTATTGACTGCATTGAGTTAACGAACAGTCCCGTCTTAGTTCTAGAAGGTGGCCGTCAAACTTGGGTTTCAGTGGGGCTGCCGCTTGAAGCTTCGCCTGACCTGCCTTCTGACGAGGATTGTATAGACTACCTTTTCTGGGTTTCCAAAAGGCATATGGGGAGTGATGAGGCCGCGTTAGCCTATTTGAGATGGGAAGAAAACCTGCCAGCCCAAATCGATGCAGATGGAGACGCGCGTTTTAAGGTCCTATTGTAATAGAAAAAGAGAAAGCGAATTAGATGCCACTAAAACTTGGTTACCTACTGCCTACACGTGAACGCATAATGGTTGGCAAACATGATACACAAGAAATCCTCAATCTTGGGGATATTGCCGATAAACTAGGGGTGGATAGCGTTTGGATTGGTGATTCACTGCTAGCAAAACCGCGCCATGACCCTCTCAGCTTGATTGCGGCGATTGCGGGCCGAACGAACCAAGTAAAGATTGGCACGGCCGTTTTGCTTCCAATGCTTCGGAATCCTGTTCTGCTTGCTCATCAAGTTGCCACAATTGATCAGATTAGTGAGGGACGGATGATTTTGGGAGTGGGGACAGCGAGGGATGCACCAGCTATAAGAAACGAGTTTGAGGCGGCTGGTGTGCCTTTTGAGAAAAGAGTCGGCCGCATGATGGAGGGAATACGCCTATGCAAATCATTGTGGAGAGGCGAACCAGTTCATTGGAGAGGTCGATGGGACGTAGAGTGTGAGTCTTTGGGAATGTTACCCTATAGAGAAGGTGGACCACCAATATGGGGGGGGGGCTCAGCCATGGGAGCCTTAAATCGTGCCGGCAAAAACCTAGACGGATGGTTCCCTGTCGGGCCAGATGCAAAAACAATTAGTGAATACTGGAAAACCGTTCAACAAGTTGCCCAGGAAGAAGGCAGAAATAATGACGATTTGACTTGCGCCGCTTATGTAACCCTATCCATAAATAATGATGTACAGACGGCACAAGAAAACCTAGATGATTATCTATCTGGTTACTACGGAGCTCCCGCCGATTTTATAAAAAAGCAGCAATTTCACAAGAGACAGAATATTTTGATATTATTA
>CAZKFO010000165.1:0-2721 GCA_964552145.1 uncultured bacterium
CCTGGATTTAAATTTTGCCCTTTGAAGATATCCTTCTTCCCAAAACTACAATCGTTCAATCCGATAACGATATGAAATTGATCCTTTTGTTTACTTTCTATACATTCCATGAGGCTCTTTAGGGTCACACGCAAACCCCATAGGTCATCATAACATGGGATACATATCGAAAAACTGTTGCTACGATCACTCATTGAAAGCACTATTAAATCTTAGGTACTAATATTAAGAAAAGTTTTCCTTAAACGGACTTGTTAAAAAATCTGAATCATATTCCGTTCTTGAAAAAGCAGCCCAAATACTTTTGATGCTTGCAGACTACATCCAAAAATTTACAAATGTCTTACGATCATGGTTCTCAGCAATAGACGGGTCAGTGTAGAAAGAATCGTCGACATAGTGTGTGGAGGATATCTCTTCGATTACACATCCACTCTGGGTCGAGAAAGCATGTCTAACATCAGGGGTAATAGTCACGACTTCGCCAGTCTTTATAGACGAAGATTCACCATCAAGCTGGATGTCAACCGTACCAAACACCACATGGAACGTTTCCTTTTTCTTCTTGTGGAATTGTTCAGGGTGAGACTGGCCGGGCAACATTACCAGAACCTTTTTACAATATTCCTCATTAATAATTGTAGCCATAGCAAGCCCTGTCTCTCGGAACTTTTCTATCCCATAATGGTGTGACACTTCCAGAACTGAACCCTCCGGTATTACGACGCCAGATTTTTTCACAATAGCGGAGATATCGTTAACAGCTTCAAGAATATCCTTACGCAAATCCTCTATAGTACAATTATCTTCGTTAACACCCTCATCAGCCTTTATTGGTTTAGTAGTAACAAATTTTGAATATTTAGAGAAATCATTGGCTACATATCCCCCTTTTTCATACGGGATTGCAAAATACACGTCATCCTTTGATAGGTTCAGTCCTGCATCCACATCATTCTTCACAAACATTGCCCTTTGCAAATCACGTAGTGATAAAATCTCGTTCTCTTGATTCTGTACCTTATCCCGAGCTTGACCAATACTCACAACTGCACGCTCCAGAGCTTCAAGCCATAACTTTAACTGATCAGGTGTTGCTGAATAATCATTCTTGTCATATTCCGCAGTCTGCAGAGCGACGTGTTTTTCGAAAACTTTTGCTCCTAATGCAAACGCTATAGCCCCAGTTTCAGTTAAAGACGGATCTTCGTGTGTTGAGTATCCTACTCTTATTTCAGGGTATCTTTTTGAGTAGTATGCTACTTGACCAATATTCAGTTGCTCAAATGGTGTAGGGTATAGACCTACACAATGCATTAACGTGGTATTGATATTACGGTTTGAAAAAAAAGAAACCATATTATCGATTGAACCCAGATTTGCACCAGCTGTCGAAAATATAACTTCTTTCTTTGTATCGGAGACGGATTCGAGTAATGGCCAGTCTGCCAAGGAACAACTGGCTACCTTAAGTATATCGACGTCATAGTTTAATGCTCTCTCTACAGACGCTTCATCAAAAGGCGTTATAATAAGCAAAAACTTATTGTCTCGACCGTGACTAATTAATTCATCCCATTGTGATTTGGTTAAGGAAGTTTCTTCGAAACGTTTTACAAATTTTAGGTCTGAACCCTTATAATCTCGATGAATAAATGTATCTAATTGTCTAAATTGAAATTTAACAGAAAAATCAAATTTAGACCGAAATGGCTCTACAACCTCTGTTAGAGCCGATATCAATGCTTTACCATGGGTAACATCACCCATGTGATTGTTAGCCATTTCTAAAACTACTAATGGTTTTTTATTATCATCCTTCATGTATTTTGCCTTCTGCATAAGCACCAATGATTCAAGGATCCTATAAAATATATGGTATAGCCTCGCTATGCCTAGTTATTCTTATTGGCTTATATAAAAGATTTAAATTTTTATCATAACCACTGTCATAGTAAAGAAAGTCTATCCCACAATTATCAGCAGCTTTATAGTCAACGACGGTGTCCCCTATGAAACAGCACTTACTGGTATTTATATTAAATTTTTTAGTCAACTCTATCAAAGGATCAGGTGCAGGCTTCAAGTTTTGAATATCACCTCCACATACTTCTGCATCGAAGAATGACCTTAGTTTCAATGCTTCCAGTGTCTTAATTGCCAGATACCTTGGCTTATTAGTACAAATTGATAATTTACACCCTTGCCGTTTTATAGTCCCTAGGGTTTCTAATACCTCCTCAAAAACCGTTTCTAACCCGATTTTTTCATGAGAATAAATGCCTCTGAATTCAGACAACAGCTTATCAATTTCTCTACTTTCACATTGTAGGGCGATTTTAATCAATTCGTTTCCGCCTAATGCCGTTAAGGGTCTTACAAAGGTTACCTCTAGGTCAGGCAACCCTCTGGATTGCCGCATACTATTTAATACCTTGGTAACAGTGATTGCACTGTCGACCAACGTTCCGTCAAGGTCATAAATAACCAGATCTTTCATACCGTATTCAGACAAAATTAAAATTATTAATTTAAGAGTTTCAAACCAAGTCTTTCATCCGAAATACATCTGGAATTAATTAATAAACTCTTCATAAAAATCTATTTGTTCTCTTGTTATTTGATACAAATCCCCACCCGAAAGATGGCAAGCATACCAGTCCGCTGTATATTTTATGCTTTCAGCCACGGAAAACACAGGCTCCCATGATAACTCTTGTT
>CAZKFO010000166.1:0-2701 GCA_964552145.1 uncultured bacterium
TTTTATTATATAGAGAAGGGCAGTCTTTGTACTGCCCTTTTTTATTATATAATCAAATTAACTACTTTATTGGTTTAAAATTATTTAAATTTAGCTTTCTCAAATTCAAGGAAAGCTTGTCTATAAAAAACTATAAAATGACAATTCAATATGATGGAACTAACCTGTATGGTTGGCAATCTCAAATTAAAGAGAGAACTGTTCAGGGTGAAATCGAATCTGCTCTAAAAAAAATTTTTAAAAATCAGAAGATAAACTTAATTGGTTCAGGGAGAACAGATGCTGGAGTTCATGCATTGGGGCAAGTGGCTAATATTAAGTTAGATTCTGATATGAGCCCCAATGAGTTTATGAATGCTATTAATGGAAATATTAATAATGATATTAGTATAATAAATTGTGAATATGCTATAAATGACTTTAGTTCGCGTTTTTCAGCGATTAAACGTGAGTATAAATATAAAATATCTAACAACTACTCTCCCATCACTAGAAAATACGTATGGAATATTAAGGAAAATATAGATTCTGATAAGCTAAACAAGTGTGCAGAATTAGTTTTAGGTGAGCATGATTTTACGTTGCTTTCCAAGAAAAATGATGATGTTAAAAATAAAGTTTGTATGATTTATCTATCTAAATGGAAAGTTGAGGGTGAGCACCTTACTTATAGTATAGTTGGAAATCGTTTTTTACATCACATGGTTAGATATATAGTAGGGATGATGGTAGAAGTTGTTAAGAATAGAAGTATATCTATAGAAGACTTTGAGAATACTCTTAATTGTATAGATAGAAAACTTCTCTATAAGGCACCTGCGAGAGGACTATACCTTACAAATGTTCTTTATGAATAGATTTATATTAATTATAGCCTTTTTCTTTCTTGTATCATGTGATAATTACAAGAGTGATTCGGATTATTTTAATAAAATATTAATTAATGCTATAGAAAAGATTTCACCTTCAGTCGTAGGAGTGACAGTCAGTAAAGAAATATCTGGGAATGATGAAAATGATGGTTTTGGATCTGGGTTGGCTATTAGTCACGATGGATACATAGTAACCAATGCTCATGTGGTAGATCAGGTAAATAGAATAACTGTAACAACTATGGGAGGCTATAAATATTCAGCAGAGATTATAGGTTTAGATATATTAACGGATATTGCACTTTTAAAAATTGAATCAGAAAATCTAACTCCAGCCATTTTAGGGAATTCTGATATTTTGTATCGTGGAGAATGGGTTGTTGCTTTAGGTAATCCTTATAATTTATTTTCTGTTTCTAAAAAACCTACATCAACTATTGGGATTATTAGTGGTAATAATGTTAATTTTGGACTAAAGGAATCAGGTCATGTTTATCAAAATATGATACAAACTGATGCATCTATAAACCCTGGAAATAGTGGAGGACCTTTAATTAATTTAGAAGGAGAAGTTGTTGGTATTAATACCTTTATTGTATCAGAATCTAAAGGCTTAGGAGGAATAGGGTTTTCTATCCCGATAGCTAGAGTTCAAAATATTGTTCAGGATTTAATTGAATTTGGTAGAGTTGATAGAATATGGATTACTGGTATAACTGTTAGACCAGTTAACAATATCATTAAAAGGTATTTCAAATTAAAAATGGATAAAGGTGTAATAGTATCCGATGTTGAGAAAAAATCTGCAGGTGAAATGGCCGGTATTAAAATAAAAGATGTGATATATAAAGTTAACAATCAAATGGTTGGCTCTGGTAATGATATTGAAGAGGTGCTTAATGAAGGTTACTTTAAAACAGGTGATGATGTAGAAGTATTAATTGTAAGAAATGGAAAAATGATAGAAACCAAATTAAAACTAATTGATCCTCATGAACAAAATTAAGGAAGTTATAGATGATTGAAAGATACCAAACTAGTGATATGCAAGCGATATGGTCTGATCAGAATAAATATAATACTTGGTTAGATGTAGAGTTAGCTGTTGTTGAAGTATTAGTAGAAGATGGAGTTGTTCCATCTGAATCATATGAGATTATTAAAGCAAAGGCTTCTTTTTCAGTTAGTAGAACTTTAGAAATTGAAAAAACAACAAATCATGATGTTATTGCCTTCTTAACTAATTTGGCTGAAAACATTGGACCTGATTCTAGGTATATACATATGGGAATGACATCATCTGATCTATTAGATACGTCTATGGCATTACAGTGCAAGCAAGCAGGTGAAGTTATTTTAAAAAAATTAAAAATTTTCAGAAATCTACTTAGGGAAAAAGCATTGGAGCATAAAGATACATTTCAAATCGGGAGATCTCATGGAGTACATGCCGAACCTATAACATTTGGTTTGAAATTAGCATTATGGAGTGAGGAGATGGGTAGAAATATTGAAAGGTGGGAGTCAGCAATTGAGACTATCTCTACTGGAATGATTTCAGGGGCAGTAGGAACATATCAACATTTAGACCCGAGCGTAGAGGAAAGAGTTTGTAAAAAACTGGGGTTGAACCCAGCAGCTGTATCAAATCAAGTTATTCAGAGAGATAGACATGCTCATTATCTTAATACATTAGCTATAATTGGCTCTACTTTTGAAAAGATAGCAGTTGAAATTAGACATATGCAACGAACGGAAGTCTTGGAAGTTGAAGAATTTTTCTCTAAGGGGCAAAAGGGTTCTTCAGCAATGCCACATAAGAGAAATCC
>CAZKFO010000167.1:0-874 GCA_964552145.1 uncultured bacterium
GCTACTTAGATTTTGTAGCTCTCGCGACTATTGCAGACGTTGTCCCACTAACAACAGAAAATAGAACTTTCGTCAGATTCGGTATTCATGTTTTAAAGCACTCTCCTAATTGTGGGTTAAAAGCACTAATGAATATGATTAGTAGAGATAATCATGCTTTGAACTCTGGTTATCTGGCTTTTCAGGTGGCTCCCCGCATTAATGCAGCTGGGAGAATGGGTGAAGTAAAGACTGCTTTAGGTCTACTCATGGAAGATGATCCAAAATTTGCTAGAGAAAATTCTTTGAAGCTAGAATCCGAGAATGTCAAAAGGAAACGAGAGGAATCAGTAATAATGGAGCAAGTCCTTGTTTCACTAGAACAGACTTTTGACCCACAGAGAGATTATGGAGTAGTACTTTCGGGAGAGAATTGGCATCCAGGTGTCATTGGAATAGTTGCGTCTCGGATAGCAGAACTTGTCAATAGACCTACGGTAGTGTTTTCTTTGAATGATCAGAAAGGTCGGGGCAGTGCCAGGTCGATCCCAGGTTTTGATTTACTTTCAGTGTTGAATATCTGTAGTGGTCACTTGGAGAAATTTGGTGGTCATCGTGCGGCAGCGGGACTTACGATATGCGCTAGTGAAATCGATGCGTTCAAAAGAGCTTTTAACCTAGAGGCAAGCCAGCATGTAAAGGGGCAAGATCTCCGGCCGATCTTGAAACCAGACCTTGAGATCCAACTTTCTGAGATAAACCAAAAGACTTTTGACCTGCTGTCCTATTTTGGTCCTTTCGGAATATCAAACTCCACTCCTCTATTCCTTGCGCGTAATGTTAAACTAGTCGGGCCAGTTAAAAAAGTTGGCAAAAATCATTTAAGGCTCAGAGT
>CAZKFO010000167.1:884-2694 GCA_964552145.1 uncultured bacterium
TAAAAACAATGTCTACTGGACTCTTCACACTTTTGGGAGGGATCCAGTCGGATTCAATTTGACCGATAGGATCCCTCCCAAAAGTGTGAAGAGTCCAGTAGACATTGTTTTTAAGCTCAAGGAAAATTTGTTTAGAGGTGTTTCTAGGATAGAATTACAAGTCATGGATCTACGTCCATCTGAGGGTCCACATAAGCCAATTTCCCTGGTTTACTCTTGAGGATCATAGCCGGTCGATGGAAAGGTCAAAGACTCAAGTCTCCCAAGGGTACAGACGTGCGCCCAACGAGCGACAGAGTTAAGGAAGCTTGGATGAGTTCTCTGGGAAATGACATTTTGGGAGCCAAGGTTGTAGACTTGTTCGCTGGCTCAGGTGCATTGGGTTTGGAAGCATTGAGTAGGGGAGCCAAGAGCGTAGTATTTGTGGAAGCCAGTTCTGCCTCTTTAAGAACGCTGAAAGCAAATATTGAACTTGTGGGTCCAAGATCAGAGGTTACAGTGGTTAAACGGGACGTTATGAACTACATAAAACGTGCAGGACGTGAGGATTTTGATATTGCTCTAGCCGATCCACCCTATGGTAAAGGTTATGCGGAAGCGCTGATAGAAGCTTTTCGAGATCATCCATTTGCTTCCAGGCTTTGGGTTGAGCATGGTAAAGGAGACTTGGCGGAGTCTTTGATGGATCATGAACAAAGGCGATATGGAGAAACGGTCATTTCTACTCTGGAGGCAGAAAGATGAATGTCACTTCTAAATCGGTAATATACCCTGGTTCTTTCGACCCAATTACAAAGGGACATGAAGATGTAATAAAACGTTCATTGGCTCTATTTGATAAAGTTTTTGTTGCTGTAGCAATGACTTCTAGCCATAACAAAAAGAGTTTATTCAGTCTTGATGAGCGAGTTGCACTAATTCGCGAACTTTTCGATGGTCAAGTAGGCGTGGAAATAATTTTATTCGATGGTTTGCTAGTCGATTTAGCAAAAGAACTAAAGACCACTGTTATCATCAGGGGACTAAGGGCAGTTTCCGATTTTGAGTATGAATTTCAAATGGCCCAAATGAATCGACAGTTACTCGATGATATCGAGACTGTGTTTTTGGCACCTGACCAACAATTTTCATTTCTCTCTTCTACTTTAGTTAGAGAAGTAGCCACATTGGGAGGGGATGTATCGGGGTTTGTTTCTCCGTTAGTCCTGGAAAGAATCTCGGAAAAATTGTGAATCCATAAGGACTTTAAGTGGAATTTCGGACAAGTAGAATTGGAAAAGGAATCGTGGTTTCTCTTTCAGATAAACTCACAGTCGGTAATGGTGCAGCTCTAAGGAAACTAATATTAGATGAATTTGAGACGAACGTATCTAGTGTAACCATTGATTTTTCCAGTACTAAATTCATCGATTCTTTTGGACTAGAAATCCTTTCAAAGCTTTCGAAGGAAATAGGTGAATTGGGTGGTCATTTAACCTTGCTTAACGTAGATCTCAAACTACAATCTTTCATAGAACTTGCGGCGTTGGATTCCCTGTTTGATTTCCAAGAAAATAATTAGAAAATGATTAAAGGTTTGTTGAGGAAATAATATGACAGGACGATTCTGTGTTTCCTAAAAAATCTCTAGGGCAAAACTTTCTCGTAGATGGAAATTTACAACGTGCTATAGTCGAAATTCTATCTATTGGAAAATCTGATGTTGTTCTTGAGATAGGTCCTGGAACTGGAGCGCTAACGAACCACTTATTGGAAAAATCTGCACATTTGATACATGTTGAATTGGATGATCAATTAGTTGGGGAAATAC
>CAZKFO010000168.1:0-294 GCA_964552145.1 uncultured bacterium
TGCCTCCCTTACAAGGAGGAAGTCGGGAGTTCGAGTCTCTCATCGCCCACATTAAATAGTAAAAACCCCTTTAATAAGGGGTTTTTTGTTTAAAATTTAAAGTTATGTATATTTTATGATGTCATATTTTAATATTAGAAGAAATGAATATATGTCCGTTGTATATGGATTTTTATATTCTTTTTTAATTGTTTTATTTTTTATTATATCCAAATCTTATAGAGATTCATTATTTTTAAATTCTTTTGGTAGAGAAGAGCTGTCAATCCTCTATATTATTAATCCTATTATTAT
>CAZKFO010000168.1:304-2691 GCA_964552145.1 uncultured bacterium
CGCCTTCTCCGCACTAATTGAAGATGAATTTTTACGAAAAAAAATATTTATTATTGATATCCTTTATTTGCATTAGCTTCGTGTATGCTAATACATTTGCTTATATTGAAGATTTTTCTGGAAGTATAGAGGTAATTTCCTCAAAAGGCTCAAGGGTTATACTCCCAGGTATTATTGGTCGGGAAATTAATAGTGGTGATATCGTCAAGGTATATGAAGGTTCTCATTGTGATATTTCATCTGAAGACAATAGAACTTTTATTAGACTAGATGAGAAAAGCGAGATGAAGTTTATTGTAACAGATAAAACCCGTGAGATGTCACTAAATTATGGAAGTGCCTATCTTCACCATACACATAATAATTTTAAGAAGAAGACTTTTTTGTTTTCTAATCACTCTCAGATATACTTAACCAATAGTGAGTTGTGGCTATCTCTAAATGATATAAAAGTAGATAAAATATATTCATTTGGAAGAGAGTTGAATATATCTGATAAATTTAAAGGAATTCGTAAAAAGATAAGTCAAACCAATATGATACATTCATCAGGTGATGATATAAAGATTATTACTGGAGAAGGGTTTAAGAGTATTATTCCAGATTATATTTTTAACACATTTACAAAAAAAGAATATACAATTAATGATTCTTTATTGTTTAACCTTGGTCAGTCAGATTTAATACCAAGATACTATGCTAATGTAAATACTTCTGATTTTGATAATTTAGAATCTAATAATTTTGGATTTTCTTTATCTTCTGGATCTTCCTATTTGTATGATGGACAGTATGCTAATCTTGCAGTGCAGGCATACTACTCAAAAGGAAATATTGAGGCGATGATTAATCTAGATGAGTATATACCCGTTAATAATCCTTCATTAACTATTAATGATTGGCTTAATATGGAGACTCTTCTATCAAAGCTTAGCTATTTATCTATCTCTAATAATAAAAAGACAATATTTCTAAATGGTGGAAGGTTAAAGAGTTTAACCTTTGGACATGGTCAATTATTATACAACTACTCAAATTCATATAACTATCCAATAATGCAGAGAACAGGTTTGTTTATGCATATATCTCCTTTAAATAAGAAATCATATTTAATTGATTTTTTTGTTTCAGACATCTCTCAAATATTTAATGGTGGAGGGCTTTTTGGAATGCATAGCTCTCTCTTCTTATCTAAGTTCTTTCCCCTTACCATTGGCTATGGTTATGTAGTGGATTTAGACCAATACTCTGAGTATGATTCTAATATATCTATAGATTCAGAAATAAGCGCTTCTGAAATTGATTTAGAATATATTGTATCTCAAAGCAGAGAAAGGAAAGTTTCTATCATATCTGAATTAGATGCTATCTTTTTTCCTTATGAACTTAGGTACTCTAGAGTTGATGATAATCCTGCGAGCTCCTTTAAGACGCGCAAGGGAACATGGGGAAGTATGTTTGGGGGGAAGGTAGTATATGAATCAGGACATGAAATCTCATTAAGTGCACATTATAATGATGCTCTTTATACTCCTTATTATTTTTCATCAACATATGATTTTGAAAAAGTACGTACTATTGCTTATAATGATAATATTTCATCTCATAAATTAAACAATAAAGATAATGAGGATTTTTTAATTGATTTTTGTGATCATTTGGGGTCTAATGATGATGAATTTCCTAGTGATTGCGATAACGGTGAGATTCTTTATTTGTCAAAGGAGCTTTATCCACTATTCTCTTCAACAGATTTTGTTTATTCCATGATTGGCGGATCTATAAAATATGATTATAATTATTATAATATAAGAGGTGTTAGTTTCTCTGCGATGTATCTTTTTGACAATAATAGTGATAGCAATAACTCCTATTATCTAATTAGCGCTGAGATGTTTTATAACGGTGATTTCTGGTTTGAAAGATTAGATAATCTAAAATTCTATTTTATAGAAACTTTGCAAATATATCTAGTGATAATAATGGATCTGAAAATATGATGGCTGGTATAGGTTTTGACTTTGAGATTACTAGCGTACTTAATTTTCATTTTGATTGGCAGAATGTTTTTTATGATATTGATAGTGATGCAGATGTTGATAAAATTAATTCATATACTATTGAATTTAAATATGATCTTATAAAATGAAGTTTAATTCATTTATGAGTATCCTCTTAGGTGTTAATTTAATAGGCATATCTATAGGTAGTGTTATCGGCTATTATTTTAATGAGAGATTTAATGATTATTATTGGTTATATTTGTCTGTACCCATTTTAACATTTGGAAGCCTTTTGATGCTTTATGGTAGTGTATATAAAAAATAAAAAGTATAATAATTACAAATAAATCAAAAACAGATAACTCCAATGTTAGCGAAAGCTAT
>CAZKFO010000169.1:0-2668 GCA_964552145.1 uncultured bacterium
GAAGTGTTCGGACTGTGATTCCAGCGATTTGTCCTTCAGAGGTATGGGGACGGAGCAGGTGGAAAGAAATGTGCTTGAGACTTTTCCTAACGCAAGGCTGGCTAGGATGGACGTGGATACTACTTCCAGAAAATGTTCCCAACAGGAGATCCTGGGACGAGTCGAAAGAGGGGAAGTTGATATACTATTGGGGACCCAAATGATATCAAAAGGGTTGGATTTTCCTAGGGTCACACTTGTTGGAGTCATTAACGCCGATGTGGGAATGCATTTGCCAGATTTTAGATGTAGCGAAAGAACCTTCCAGTTGTTGAGCCTAGTAGGTGGGCGAGCGGGAAGAGGGAGCTTGGGTGGGGAAGTTTTTGTGCAGACTTTTCTTCCTGAACATTATGTACTTCAAGCTACACTCAAACATGATTATTTGGGGTTTGTCCAGAAAGAACTTTCAGAAAGAAGAAATCCTGGCTATCCGCCTTATGTGAGATTGATAAATGTTGTTATGAGCAGTCCAGACAAGGAGTGCGCAGCCGAAAATATTGAAGCAGCTGTCAGGTTTATTCATGGCACGAATCAAAAGGGAAACATTGGTTCTGAAGTGAGCATCGTGGGGCCAGCTCCTTGTCCTATCGAAAAAGTACACAACCGTTGGCGTTGGCATTTTTTGCTCAGGAGCACCTCTGTGGTCGCCCTTGGCCAGGTAATTAATCATCTCGCCAGAGAATTCAAAACTAAAGGTAGAGATGTCCGGTTGATCATTGACCGCGATCCCAGCAGTCTTTTGTAGGAAAACAAGAAACAAATTGTACTGAGTAAGTGTATTTGGATAGCGTAAACGGATGCTGTAAACGTTTTGATTGTTGAGTAGAGATTTAACGAAGTGGTTGCGTTGTGTATCTTTAATTCTATAAAGGATTGTTTGAGAGCTGTAAATAGGACTTTCCCATAAGCGTTGGCCAACGAGAGGTTTATCCAATGAATCAAAGTTCACACTGGCTGTGCATGGTTTTGATGACCATGGCGGTTCCGGTATTTGCGCAAGAACCAGAGGCTGTTCAGGTGACCCTTCAAGATGCAATCCAGCGGGCTGTTATGGTCAGTCCACAGATAGCTCAAGCAGAACAGAATGTAGTTACTGCTAATCAATCGAAACGAACTGCAGTCGGATCTTTCTTGCCCACCATTTCTACTGGTTCTGGAATGTCTGTTCGCAGTACAGATCGGTTCGACTCAAACACGGATAGAATAGTTTCGGGTAGTGCCAATTCTTATAATGCTAGTTTAAACGCTCGGTATAATTTATTCCAAGGTGGACAGCGTTTCTCGGAACTTTCTCGGGTAAGGGCAGATTATGTTGCTGCAGAAGCTCTTCAAACGGATCAAAATTTTAATGTCATATTTCAGACGAAGAATCTTTTTTTTCAGGCCCTTCGGCAACAAGAGTTACGAGAAGTCGCTCGCTTAAGGATAGAACAAGCCACTCAAAGTCTAGAGATGACTCGGATGAGACAACAACTTGGCGGGGGAACTGTTTCAGATACTCTGCGGGCTCGTCTAGAACTGATCAACGCACGTCAAGCTCTGCTCAGCGCTGAAAATCAAACACAAATAGCACGTTTTGGACTAGGTCGCCAAATAGGAATGTCTGAACCTGTAGCACCAGTGGCTCCAGAAGATTTGGGCCCAACCCCGCTTGGATTGGAGCAAATTGAGGTACTGAGAATCGCAGAGAGCGAATCCCCGTCTGTAGTGGCTGCCAATGCTAATTTGACTGCTGCGGAAAAAGCATATTCCTCGGCGAAAGCTAGTTATCTTCCTACCTTTAGCCTGAATAGTGGCTATAATTGGTCAAACCAGCAGGCTTCATTTGAACAAGGACTGACTAGCTGGAATTTGAATTTCAATATGAGCTACCCTCTGTTTAATGGGTTTTCAAGGGAAGCGAGTGTGGTGCGGGCAGAATCATCGGCATACGTGGCGCGACTGCAAGAAGATGATGCTCGTCGAGGAGCTCGACAGGAAGCGGATGCAGCGTTTCGGTTCTTGGGAACGTCAGAAATGGCAATTGATATTGCGGAAGAGGCCTTGGCCGTAGCTAATGAGGATCTGCGTGTCACCCGAGAACGTTATCGAGTTGGAGTTGCTATAATTCTGGATGTGGTCACAAGTCAGATTGCAGTTGATCAGGCCAGAGTAGATTTGGTTAATGCCCGTTACGATTATGTTCTAGCTCGTGCTGAGCTAGAAGCAATTTTAGGAATGGAGTTCTAGAAAATTGGTTATTAAAACAGAAGACTTATCTAAGCATTACATTTTGGGTGTTGAGACCGTTAAAGCATTGGACGGAGTTGATCTCGAGATTGCAACCGGAGAATTTGTGGCGGTGATGGGACCTTCGGGAAGTGGCAAATCTACCTTCATGAATTTGATAGGATGCTTAGATACCCCAACAGCTGGAAATTATTGGCTGAATGGAGGTCAGGTCAGCAACCTAAGTGAAGACGAACTGGCTAGAGTAAGAAATCAAGAGATTGGATTCGTATTCCAGACCTTCAACCTCTTACCACGCGCCACGGCTCTTCACAATGTAGAACTCCCTCTGATTTATGCGGGTGTAGGAGTTAAGGAGAGAAGAGAGAGGGCTGAAGAGAAGTTGTCTTTGGTTGGATTG
>CAZKFO010000170.1:0-2593 GCA_964552145.1 uncultured bacterium
TGTAGAAATTATATTCTCATTTTTACTCATTGACTGAAAAAGTTCATCTGCAATATTCATCGCAGATAAGACAGCAATCTTAAGCTGTTGAGAATTTGAATCTAAACCTGTTTCCTCAAGCTCTTTCATTTTTAATTTTACATAATCTGCAATTTTCTCTATATACTTATCGTCTGCAGTCGTTTTGAGCATATAATCTTGCCCATATATATTTACCGTTATATTCTTACTTTCTTCAGACATAACAACCTACCTTTGAACTATATTATATTTATCTTTAAGAGTATTTATAATTTTTTTCATAATATCATCAACGTCACCATCAACCAATGTTCGTTCCTCTGATTTAAAGGTAAAGGACAACGCTAAACTATGTTGATCCTTCTCTATACTTTTTCCCTCATACAAATCAAACAAAGATACATCTTTTAGAAGTGTCCCTGAAACTTCTCGTATAGTATCTACTATCTCCTCATAATTATTCTTTTTATCAATAATAAAAGATATATCTCTTTCAACCCCTGGGTATGGAGCTGGAATTCTAGCCTTTTCTCTTTTTTTCGACAATAATAATCTATTAATATTATCCAAATTAAAAGTCGCTAAATAAATTCCAACATTTTTATCAAGAAATTTAACTTTCAAGCTAGCAGTATCAATAATTTGACCTATTGATTTGCCACTTGAATATATATTGAGATGATTGTTTTTATTTTTAAACTCTATATTAAGCCCAAGATTAAAAAATAATTGTTCTATTTCACCTTTAACCATATATAAATCAAATTCGTCCTTTTCTTTCCAATCCCTCATATCTGAACAATTCCATGCTATGCCTAGATGATTTTCTTGTATATACTTAAACTCTTCCCCGGCCTTAATTTTCTTATGGATATTTCCAACTTCAAATAGCTTGAAATTTTTATTTCCATGATTAATATTATGAGATAGCCCTCTTAAAATCCCCGGAATTATAGAGTTTCTAAGATATCTCATATCTTTGCTTAATGGATTTGAGATTTCGACATCCATTCCAGAGGTAAACATTTTGTTTTCTTCTTTTGACAACAAGCTGTTAGAATAATGCTCATTGAATCCACTCAGAGATAATGAAAGAGAAATTTTCTTAATAATTAAATTCTCATCTTTAGAGATACAAGAGTAAGAAGATGAAAAATCTAAATTGGAAGATATGTTATCATACCCATAAACTCTTGCAATTTCTTCGTGCAAATCAACCTCACGTTCAAGATCGTTTCTATATGATGGAATAATACATTCAAAATGACTATCTTGCTGTTTATATTCAATAGAAAGCTTAGTAAAAATATCCCCTATCTCCTTACTAGACAAATTAGTCCCTAAAAGTTTATTACAGCTATCAACTTTAAAATCAATTCTATTATTATTTTTTTTAGATGGATAAATATCACAGAGGCCAGAAAGAATTTTTCCACCAGAGACATCCTCTATCAACGAACACAGCATATCCATTGATTTAACCACGTTGTTAATGTCAGTATCTCTTTCAAACCTTTTTGAAGCATCTGTACTTATATCTAGTTCTTTTGCTCCTCTTCTAATTGTAACTGGGTCAAAATACGCACTTTCAATTAGTATCTCTGTTGTATCATTATCAACACATGAATTCTGTAATCCTATAATACCAGCAATTGCTATAGGTTTTTCTACATCACATATAAGTAAGTGATCTTTATCTACTTCTCGTTCAACTCCATCAAGACACAGAAGAGATTCTTTTTTATCTGCTTTTTTAATTATTACTTTAGAGGAATCAACTTTACCTAAATCAAATACATGCATTGGATGGCCTTGATCAAAAAGAATATAATTTGCAGCATCTACTATATTATTAATGCTTTTTTGTCCTATAGACTCTAATCTATTTTTAAGCCATTCAGGTGATTCTTTCACCTTTACACCTTTTATAATTCTACATGCATATCTAGAGCATGCATTATCATCAATAATATTAATATCAATTTTATCATCTATAGATTCAGAAGATTCAGTAAACTTTCGTGTCGAAATATTAATTTTACTATTCTGAAGGATAGCAAGCTCACGTGCAACACCTAAATGGCTAAAACAATCTCCCCTATTAGGAGTTAAATCAATCTCAATAACCTTATTTCCATCTACATCCAAATAATTAGAAAAATCTTCTCCTAAAACTAACTCTCCATCTAAGGTCATAATTCCTTCATGGCTATCACTAATACCTAGTTCTCTTTCAGAGCATATCATCCCATTAGAGATAGTTCCTCTTATCTTTGTTTTTTTTATTTTAAATTTTTGATTATCTAGAGTAGCTCCTGGAACTGCAACTGGAACGTAGATGCCACTTGTAACGTTGCTTGCACCACATACAATTTCTAATTCCTTTGTTCCAACATCAACTTTACAAATATTTAAGTGCTCAGAATCTTCAATCTTATCTGCGGATATTACTTTACCAACAACTACCTTAGAAAAACTATACTCTTTTGATTTTATTGCACATTCCAGTCCTAACGCAGTTAGGCCAGACTCAATCTCATCTAGAGATAACTCTAAATCTATATATTCCTTA
>CAZKFO010000171.1:0-2577 GCA_964552145.1 uncultured bacterium
ATGCGGATGAGGATGAAATATGTGGTGATGTGGATGAGTGTCCATATGATCCTGATACAGATGGTGATGGTGATGATGATTGTGTTGACCCTGAACCTAATTGTGCTACAAACGATACAGATGAGTGTGGTGTATGCGCTGGAGATAATTCATCTTGTTCTGGTTGTACCGATAGTGCTGCTCTTAACTATGATAATGAGGCAACTATAGATGATGGTACATGTGAATTTGAGCCTATCGAGGTTGAGTCAGAAGACCTTGAAGATTATGATCCAAGTCAAGAGGTTGATCTCCCTGAGATAGACCTAGAGGATATATCAGTAGATGTTGATATTCCAGCGGGTGGTTTAGATGTTCCTGTTGGTACAGAGGTGACCGTAGAGGTCTCTGAAGCATCTGAGGCTGAGTTGCAGGATATTATTGATAATTCATCATCAGCCGATGCGGGTGTAGAGGTGTATTCTGGTATTACATTTGATGCGTACGATGAAGAAGGTAACCTTATTGAACTTGTTGAAGGTGCGACATTAGATATAGAGCTAACATTTAGTCCCGATAGACAAGAGTACGATTTAGGATATGTAACTGAAGATGGGGAAATTGTTGCTCTTGGAGCGAATTGTGAAGATAATGGTGATGGTTCCTATACTTGTGCAGGTGATGGACCTGGATTTGGAGCTTACATTGTTTACTCATATGATCCAGCTGAGGTTACCTCTGGTTGTACTCAATTTGATGCATGTAACTATAATGAAGATGCGACATTGAACGATGGAACTTGCTTCTATGCAGAGGAGAATTTTGATTGTGATGGTAATTGTATTGTTGATGTAGATGAGTGTGGTGTGTGTGCCGGAGATGATTCTTCGTGTACTGGTTGTACTGATTTAGAAGCATTTAACTATAACTGTCTGTCAGGTAGTCTTCCTGAAGATGGCTTTAATGGATGTGGAGATACTGTGGTAGTTGATGATGGAAGCTGTATCTATACTCCATCTGGTTTTGAATATAATCAATCATCATTCGAAGCTACATATTTTGTGGTAGAAGCTAATTTAAATGAAGAGTCCTTAGAAAATAATATAGATTGGATAGGAGTATTTAATGATGATGTTTGTGTTGGAGCATGGCCTTGGACTGGAACTAATACGGCTATTGTTGCGATGGGTTGGGATGGTTCAGACACTACAAGTGGATATCTAAATAATGGAGATTTACCTGAATTTAGAATATATGATGGTTCTAGTAATGCTATATATGATGCAGAGGCTTCTGATGATATCCCTTGGAGTCAGAATGGTCTCTACACACTTGATTATATAAATGGCTTCTCTGAATCATCGTATGATATAGATTTACATTATGGTGCTAATCTTATTAGTTTCTATGCGCTTCCAGAAGATCCATCTCTAGAGAATGTATTCTCTGAAATTCAAGATGATATTGTTAGTGTAATTGGTGAAGGTGTCGCGGCATCTCCTACTACTGATACTGGTGGATGGATAGGTAATCTTAACTCCTTAGATCCAACTGATGGATATTGGGTTAAAGTAGCATTTCCAAATATTCTTGAAGTATCTGGACAACTCACAGACCCAGAGACTGTATATAATCTTCATTATGGTGCAAATTTAATATCTTATCCATTTCAAGGAACTGGAGATTTATCAACTACAATCCCAGAAGATGTTCAATCTAGTATAATATCTATTATTGGAGAGGGAGAGGCTAGTACCTATACTCAGAATTATGGTTGGGTAGGAAGTTTATCTAGCTTGCAAGGTAAAAGAGGTTATTGGTTTAAAGTTAATCAAGCACTTAATTTTAGCTTTTTACCTCCAGATAACTTTGCAAGAGGCACATACTCTGACAACTCAGATAAAGTACTTGATGGATACGAGTTTACTCAGTCTACAAGACAATCATTCTATTTTATAGAATCTATTGATGGAATTGAAGATGGTGATTGGATATTAGCTTATAACAACAATGTACTTGTAGGTACAAGAGCTTGGAATGGTGCCTATACAGATATTCCTGCTATGGGATATGATAATGATTTAAGTACTGCTGGTTACTGTGCACTTGGAGATGTTGTATCATTTAAACTATTCAAGTCATCAACAGGTGAAGTGTTTGATTTGAAAGGTACTGACATCCCTCTATGGGAAAATAATGAGATCCATATGATTGGTAATCTAGCTATTAGTTACGAGGCACTTATCGGTGGCTTTAATTTAAATGGAGCTTATCCAAATCCATTTAATCCTTCTACAACTATTGATTTTACAGTTACAGAGGATAATATGCACCTTAGTATTTCAATATATGATATGCAAGGTAGAGAGATTGATCGAATAGCAGATAATGTGTATAACTATGGTAGTTATAGCGTTACCTGGGATGCAAGTAATTTTTCTAGTGGAATATATTTTGCGAAGCTATCATCTGCAGATTATAACTATACTAAAAAGCTAATGCTAATTAAGTAAATCAATAAGAGCTACTATATTGCTGGTAGCTCTTATTATATTAAAGATAAATGAAAAAGAATATTTACATATTGTTTACAGTACT
>CAZKFO010000172.1:0-2562 GCA_964552145.1 uncultured bacterium
ATGTTTTAACAATTGCGCAACAAAAACTTTTACCCAGCACCCCACAAAAAACTAAAGGAAATGTTTGAAAGCACGATAGTTTCTCAGGCTACACCGCACGGGTTTTCCGCAATTGCAGTTGTTCGCCTAAGCGGGTCACGGTCTTTCGACCTCGCAATTAAAATATCAAAAACAAAACAACCCCTCCACCATTTAAAACCTCGCTATTTACCAATATATATAGGGAGCGAAAGAAAAATAGACAGTGGGATTTTCACACCATTTAAAAGCCCTAGGTCTTTTACGGGAGAAGATATTGTAGAGATTTCATGTCACGGGAATCCTATTATCGTTTCTGCTATAATTGAAGAGTTTATTGGTTTTGGGGCTAAAATTGCAGAGCCCGGTGAATATACTAACCGTGCTTTTTTTAATAAAAAACTGGACTTAACACAGGCAGAATCTATCGGCCTGTTAATACAGGCACGATCACTTGAGGCTGCCGAACAACAAATTAAAAATTTAGATGGATCAATTTCATCATTAATTTTAAATATAAAAACATCTCTTTTGGAATGTTTGTCTGGAATAGAATATGAACTTGATATTTCTGAGGATGAATTTTTTAACAAAAACTTACAATTAAAGGCGATTTCGAAGTTTAAGAAAAACATAAAAACCTTAGAGCGTCTAACCTCAACTTATTTTTCGGGGTCGATATATTCAAAGGGTTTTAGGTTTGTGTTTTTAGGAAAACCTAACGCTGGTAAGTCTACACTAATAAATACAATTTTAAATAACCAAAGAAGCTTAACAAGCCCAACCCCAGGAACAACTAGAGATGTTATAACAACAGATATTGTTATGTCTGGTGTCCCTATAACAATCGTAGACACCGCAGGCGTACATAAAACAAAAGATAGGGTTGAGTTAGCTGGAATTGCAAAAACAATGGAAGAACTTAGCAAGGCAGACTTCGTTTTTTCTCTCTTTACGACAAAACTGGAACCGGTTGATTTTATTGAAGATAAGAACACGTGTCTTATATACAATAAGAACGATATTAAACCATACTCTGGTACAAAACCAGGTGTCCTTTCGGTTTCCGCATTAAGCCCAGATAGCGTTGATCTTGTTGTTAAAAAAATGAAAGATGTGCTTAAGGGTGTTAAAACAGATGGTGTCGTTCCATTGCTAACAACGGTAAGACAACGAGACTCTTTAACTCAAACCACAACATCAATTAAGGCCGCTATGGCGCATCTAAAGACTAATAACCCTGAACTTGAGATTGTTGCACATGAAATCCAAAACGCCTTGGCCAATCTTAACTTAACCGCAGGAAAAACAACAACTAAAGACATACTTGATGGTGTTTTTTCTAGTTTTTGTGTGGGAAAATAGATATGGGCTCTAAATATTGCGACATTGTTGTTGTTGGAGGTGGGCACGCCGGTGTTGAAGCGGCAATTATTTCTTCTAAACTGGGTTGTTCTGTTTCTCTTGTTACAATGGACAAAGGCGCAATAGGTCGAATGTCGTGTAACCCGGCAATTGGAGGACTTGCGAAAGGTCAAATGGTGCGAGAAATAAATGTGTTAGGTGGTGTAATGCCTGAAGTTGCAGACATTTCTGGCTTGCAGTTTAAAACTTTAAACAAAAAAAAGGGTCGTGCGGTTTGGTCTCCACGAGCACAGGTCGATAAAAGAGTTTATGAAAAAACCATTTACAAAAAATTAAAACCTTTGAATGTATCTATAGTTGAAGGAGAAGTTGTAAGGTTGAATATTAAAAACCATAAGGTTATTGGGGTTTTTTTAAGGGGCGGTGATTTAATTCATTGTCAGTCTGCAATAATAACAGTGGGGACTTTCTTATCTGGAACAATACACATCGGTGAAAGAAAAATTCTCGCAGGTAGAATGGGCGAAGAAAGATCAGAGGGACTAACAGCGCACCTTAACTCCCTTGGGTTTAAAAGCGGAAAGCTAAAAACTGGAACGCCCCCAAGGTTAATTAAAAAAACTATAAACTGGGAAAAGGTTACACCAACCTATGGTGATAAAAACCCAACGCCTTTTTCCTATTTCACAAATAAGTTCAACCCACCCAATCACCCCTGCCACACAACACAAACAAACAAAAACACACACTTTAAAATACAAGACAACCTTTCATCCTCGCCTATGTTTTCTGGAGACATCGAGGGAACGGGACCTCGCTATTGTCCCTCTATTGAGGATAAGGTTTTTCGGTTTTCATCCCAACCCTCCCACACCCTACACCTTGAGCCCGAATGGAAAAACTCTGATCAAATATACCTTAATGGGTTTTCAACAAGTCTACCAGAAGGAGTTCAAATACAATCTCTTCGAAGCGTTGTTGGTTTAGAGGCTGTGGAGTTTTTTAGACCGGGATATGCGATTGAATATGACTTTTTTCCACCAGCACAACTAAAGGCGTCCTTAGAAACGAAAGATATCTCTGGTTTGTTTTTTGCTGGCCAAATGAACGGAACCTCCGGCTATGAGGAGGCCGCCGCCCAGGGTTTAATTTGTGGAATAAATGCAGTTCAAAAAATAA
>CAZKFO010000173.1:0-2527 GCA_964552145.1 uncultured bacterium
AAAGAAAAGAGAGACAGCCGTAAGTTGCTGTCCCTCTTCACTTTAACTGATGCCCCGCCTAGGACTTGAACCTAGAACCTACTGATTAAGAGTCAGTAGATGTAATATATCCTTTGTCCATCAGCGAGCTATCTTACCCTATCAATAGTGGCTTCATACCTAGTGTTTCTACACTATTCCGCTATCTTTAGAACATCAATACCGTATCACCATACGACTATAATCGGTAGACTTATGGTAGACTTAATTTACACTGCAGATTAGAAATGGCAACAGAGACACGCATCCGGTTCACTACTGAGCGCATCAGGAAATTAAAGTACGATGGGCGCAGCACTGACATACGCTATGACTCTTCTCCATCCTCTCCATGTCCGGGGTTTGGTATTCGGTTATACCCTACCGGCAATAAGTCTTGGATTGTTCAGTATCGTTCCAGAGAACGTGTTAAGGGATCTAGCCTAAATACCAGAGCGAAGCGCGCGAAGGTGAGCTATAAGGTCTTAGCACGAGCCGGCGGTGTTCCCGGTGCAGTGGGACTGGCTGAAGCTAGGAAACGTGGTAAAGCTTTCTACGCTGAACTCCACAACTTGTCCGACCAAGATGAACAGTGGATCACACTCAATGAGTTCATGCCTATTTACATGGCGCATAAGAAGTCTGAAGGCATAGCCGCGAAATCTCTCTACGATATTCAGAGAAGGATAGATAATTATCTGGTCGAGCCATTCGGAAACCTACCGCTCCGAGAGATTAGACGTAGTGACCTGATTGCACTGTTAGACGGTATTAAAGACGGCGCCAAGTCTATCAGTGGCAAGCCCGCTCCAGTCGAACACAATCGGCTATTAGTTCACGTGAGCAACATCTACAAAGTAGCCGAGACCTTGGAGCAGATTCCTCTGGGCTTCCCATACCCCACCAGACTAATTCAAAAGGCACAGGAAAAGCCAAGGAAGCTCTTCCTGCCTGATAACAAACTGAAAGCTCTCTATGCGTCCCTGAAGGACGAAAAGAATGAGAGTGCTGTCTATATCATCCAAATCTTGATTCATCAGGGTATGCGGAAGGAAGAAGTTTTAGCGCTCAAGTGGAGTGATGTCCGACTAGATAGAGTTAATGGAAGAGAATGTGAGCCACCTCATCTATTCGTAGGCGAAGCTAAGAATGGAGATCCGCTTTTCTCTGCGCTATCTCCACAGGCTATTAGCATCTTCCAGCATTTACAAACTCTACGCACTGACATGGACGATGCCGCCCCAGTATTTCCCGGTCGATCCGCCGAGGAGCCATTGAAGGACATACGCTATCCGTGGGAGCGCTTACGTAAAGCTTGTGGCATCGAAGAGTTCACAGTCCACGATCTACGGCACTGTGTGGGAACGTGGCTTGATAGGCTTGACTATAGTGAGCTTCGGATTGCCCGAGTCCTAAATCACAGGATTAAAAGTGTTACTCAATCCTACTCAAGAACGGCTAACGAACAGAAAGAAATAACCATGACTGATTTGGCCAATTGGATAGAAAAAACTGTAGGGCCGCCGCTTCTTCGATAACGATTCCAATCCTAACAATGTAGATCTTTGGACATCATTACTGGCCCAGAAGAATATCAATTCGTATTTTCATTCATCGCTGTAGTAGTTCAGCGCAGAACGTGATGCAAAAAGCCCGTTTAGCACGGCACGGTTCGTTACCGTTATACAACGCTAAAAGAAGCAATAATACCGACTCATGTTGGCTAGGCCTTCACTGAGCGGAGCTGCCGCTCCCTAGCTCAACGACATGAGGGGAAATCTGGAACTGTTTCCCTATTTCCGTGGGGTCTGCCCCAAAATCTTTATGGCAGTTGAATAAGGATTTGTATTATGCAAACCGAAATAACTTTAAGTAGTGTGTACGAAGTAGTTGTATCTCTCGAACATCAAGTTCGATCTCTTCAATTTGCGCTATCCGAGATTGTAGAAAAGTCCCCTTGGGTCTACGCTGAAGAAGCTTGTGCGATTATGAACATATCTAACGTGACGCTGACTAGGTGGCGTTCTCGGGGATATGGACCCACCTCCTACAAGAAGGCAGGACGGTGCCTCTATAACCGTAATGAGATCCATGAGTTCATGGTTACCCCAGATGAGGATGGCGTCTCTGGTGCCTCATCTAACGACAAGGAGTGGTATCGGTAATGACTACTCCAATCAATCGTGGCTTCATACCACAAGATCCTAAAGACCTAACCGATTCCTTCAACTCAGAAAAATTCTATGAACTTCACAGAAACCAAATCATCTACTTAGATGTTTTCGGAAAGTGGTACATCTTCGATAAAACCGAGCATAGGTGGATTGTAGATCCCAAGGGGGTCAGAGTTCGAGAACTCGCCAAGAGTGTCTATCAATATCTCCAAGAAAATTTCTTGCCTGATGTTAATGACAAAAACTTTAAGGCTTGGGTGAGTGCGATAAAGTACAGCGCATCTAGCCGTGGTATCTCCGGCATGGTGGATCTGGCTAGGGGTTTAGCCAGAGTG
>CAZKFO010000174.1:0-2509 GCA_964552145.1 uncultured bacterium
TCGTTTAATATTATTCTTTCTGCATAAATATTACCTAATTGGAGTATCCACTTTTGGGGAAGGATTACGTTTTTGAGGGCTATATGTAAAATTATTAGTCTTACCATAGTGGGTAGCTTCATAGCTTTCCCGGTCTTGGTAAGAGCGGATGAACCACCGTTTATAAGTGTTGCTATTGGGTATTTTGATCTCGTTCAAGACCATAATCAGGCAAATGAATTTAGGATCGAATACCGAAGTGATGAAACCATATCAATGTTAAAACCATTTTTGGGAATAATGGGCACAAATGATGCTACTTTGTACGGTTACGGAGGTCTTCTTTTAGACCTGTTTTATGGACGGCGTTTTGTCGTTACGCCGAGCCTGGCTGCAGGTTATTATGAAAAAGGTGATGGTAAGGATCTCGGACATGAACTCGAGTTTCGGTCCTCCGTCGAGATATCCTACAGGTTCGATGATCGTTCTAGGATAGGTCTTTCCTTCTACCATCTTTCTAATGCCAGTATTAGCAGTAAAAACCCTGGTACCGAGGTGCTGTCCATCGTCTATTCCATACCACTTAACAAGTAGATTAAAACATTTAACGACAGCCCCTTCTTGTTTGTTGCTTGTGCGTTACAATACGTCAGCAACGCGGCCCCGTAGCTCAGCAGGATAGAGCGGCAGATTCCTAATCTGTAGGTCGGGGGTTCGAATCCCTCCGGGGTCGCCAGCTGCTGGGTAATGAAGTTTTGTGTCTATCTTGAATACCTTTTGTTCTCTGTGTGTAAAAGCCGCACCATATTTCAACGTCGTCAAGGAATACGATTAGTGGACTACCGCACCACTCGCTTATCTATACATGCTACGCTGTTAATTTTTTCCCGATGCAGCTGTCAAATGGCACGGTCAGCTTTTTTCTGATGGGAATTTATAGAAGCAGCAGTTTGTCGGTACAATAAGTCTCTTTCCTCTTCACTTGGCGGTGCTGTGCGACGAAAATTTTTTCCAAGATCTACACCCCTTTGGACCGCTTCCCGGCCCTTAATTTTTTTCCGCCAACGGGTTACGTTTGGAAAATCTGTTAATGATTGACCGAGTGGTTTAGCAATTAATACCCAGGGCCAACTCGCAATATCGGCAATCGTATACTCTTTTCCCGCAAGCCAATGCCGTCCCTCTAATCGACGTTCCAGAACCCCAAGGCACCGATTATACTCATTTGCATACCGTGTTTTTGAATAGTGGTGCTCCCCGTCAGCGTAGTTAATAAAGTGACTCAGCTGTCCGGCCATGGGTCCGAGGTTGCCCACTTGCCAATAAAGCCATTCCAATACCTCTTTTTGTTCTTCGGGTTTTTTAGGAAACAATCGGTTTGTTTTCTTAGCTAAGTAAAGCAGGATCGCGCCCGATTCAAATATTTGTAAGGGCCCATCGGCGTAGTGAGAAGGTGGGTCATCGTCGATGATTGCGGGTATTCGGTTGTTAGGACTTAAGGCGAGAAATTTTGATGAAAACTGATCTCCTTTTGAAATATTCACCGGAAAGACCTTGTACTGAAGACCACATTCTTCCAACATTATGGAGACTTTCCAGCCGTTTGGTGTTGGCCAATAATAGAAATCGATCATTTGACTCAATTCTTATTTAAATTCCTAATATTTTCTATTTCTTTAGTCGTGTATCCAATCTCAGACAAAATCTCGTAGGTGTGTTCGCCCAGTGCTGGTCCACCACGGTGTATAGTAAAATTGGTTCCAGAAAAGTTAGCCGCTGGTCTTGTTTGGCGTATCTTTCCCGCAAGGTGATGCTCAGTTTCTATGATAATTTTGTTTGCGATCACCTGCGGATGAGCAATTGCTTCTGATCGCGTTAAAACTGGAGCACAGGGCACATCTTCAGCTTCCAGTTTGTTTAGCCAGAATTTGGTTGATTTGGTTATGAGAAGCTCTTGGGTCATATGCAAACGGTCGTCGATATTCTGCTGGCGAAGTGCTGGAGTTTTAAACCGTTTGTCTTCCAACCATTTCGGCTTTTCAAAGGCCTTTACTAAACCATTCCATTCCTTATTAGTTTGAACCGCTACGCTAATAAAACCGTCCGAAGTTTCGTAGATGAGATCAATAAAACTCGCGGCACCTTGCTGTGAAACCGAGTTTTCTAGTAAGGTTTGGCTTCCCATATCTGAACCCCAAAGAAACGCCAGTATAGTATCCAACATAGAAATACGAATGTGTTGACCCACCTTTGTCCGCGTTCGGGCGAGCAACGCGGCTGTAATGGCTTGCGCTGTCACAACCCCCGTGAGTTTATCGGGCAGTATTGTCCGAACGAGCCGCGGTCGTTCGTTATCCGACCCCCCCTGTATGCTTGCTAGACCTGACAATGCTTGTATCAGGGGGTCGTATACGGGTTTAGGAGCGTATGGGCCAGTTTCGCCAAATCCCGAAATTGAAACATAAACGATATCAGGTGTAACTGAACGGATGTCTTTCTCGCCAATCCCCATTCGATTGGCGACCCCAGG